>JBBSDR010000792.1:0-4370 GCA_038240465.1 Gemmatales bacterium | reverse complement strand
TGGCGGCGGCGGACGTGGCGGCTACGGTGGTGGCGGCGGCGGTGGCGGTGGCGGCGGCGGACGTCGCTACTGAGACTCGAGTATCACTCTTCTCGGGCGGTGCGGGCTTGCAGGATGCAACGCGCACCGCCCGAGTCGTCAACTCTCAAGAACCAGTCATGTCCGATACCGCTCTGCACTGGGGAAAACTTCCGCTCGCCAGCCGTTATCTGCTGGCGCCGCTGGCCGGCTACACGACGATGGCCTTTCGGCTGACCGTGCGCCAGCTCGGCGGACTCGGCCTGGCGACGACCGACCTCGTCAACGCCCGCGCCCTGCTGACGCGCTCGCGCCGGACCATGGAGCTGATCCAGACCTGTCCTGAAGATCGGCCCCTCGCCGTGCAGATCTACGGCAGCGATCCGTCCGAGATGGCCGACGCCGCCCGCTGGCTCCAGGAGTACGGCGTCAGCGCCATCGATATCAACATGGGCTGTCCGGTTCACAAGGTCGTTCGCGGCGGCGGCGGCTCGGCCATGATGTGCGACAGGGACCGCACCATCCAGCTTGTCCAGCGCGTCGTCGAGTCGGTCAAGATTCCCGTCTCGGTCAAGATGCGCCTCGGCTGGGACGAGCAGACATTGTCGGCGCCGTTCTTCGCCCGCGAGTTCGAGCAAGTGGGCGTCGCGGGCATCACACTGCATGGCCGGACGCGCGAACAGGGCTTCAGCGGCGGCGTCAACCTCGACGGCATTCGCCGGACGGTCGAGGCGGTCGAGAAAATTCCGATTATCGGCAATGGCGACGTGAAGACCATCGAGGACGCGGCGCGGATGTTCGAGGAGACCGGCTGTCACGGTATCGCCATCGGCCGCGGTGCGCTGCTCAACCCCTGGCTCTTCAATCAGCTCTGCAACTGGGATCGGACCGGCGATCCGGGTCCGGGCGCGAGCTACGCGCAGCGGCTCGAACTGATGGCGTGTCACTTCCGGCTGCTGTTGACGCAGTTCAACGAGATGGTGTCGTGCCGGACGTTCCGCAAGGTGGCGAACTGGTATTGCCGGGTCCTCAAGCCCGGCCATGAGATTCAGCAGACACTCGTCATGATCGACAGTATCGCCATGTTCGACGAGATCGTGGATCGACTGCGGGACACGGAGGCGTATCGCGGCGGCGGCGAGTGGCGGACGACGGCGACGATCAAGGTGCCCTCGGGACCGACGGAACGCTGGTGAGGGTCAGCGCACGACGAGCCGATACACATACGAGGGACCGCCCTGGTCGTGAGCGTCGATGAGACTGAGGAAGTAAAGGCCGTCGCGCGGCAAAGTGAACTCGATCTTGGGATCGGCGCCGACGGCGTCATCGTTTGAGGTCAGGATGGCGCCCCGGGCATCGGTCAGCGTGAGGATTCCATCGAGCGGCGAGCCGTGCCGGTCGGCCAGCACTTCGGCGACGAGCTTCTGTCCCGCCTTTCCCTCGAACCGAAAGACATCGACATCCAGCGGCGAGCCGATCGCGCCATCGACCGTGGCCGGCAGTGTCAGCGGCTGGGCTTCGCGATAGCCGTTATTCGGTTCCTTCTCCGCGATGACGCCGCGCGCGACGAGCAGAGAATGCTTTGTGGTCCCGGCAGGGGTGACGACTTCGACCGCGAGCGTTCCTTCCGGCACGTCGGCCGGCAGAGTCACTTCGATCTGCACTTCACTGTCGCCGACCTTCTCTGGTTTCTGCGTGTTCGGCACGGCGACCTTGCCCTTTTTGACGAGCTTGATCGTCGCCTTGGAGCCGGGCGCCCGCACCTCGCTGGCGTTGTCGAGCCGCAATCCGCGCAACGTAATCGCAGTCGATGCCGCCGGCGCGAGTCCGAGCGGCAAGGCGACGAGGACGCGCGGTGCGTCTTTCGCTTCGGGCTTCTTCGGCTGAGCTAGCAGGACCGGCAGCAGAAGAACAGCAAGAGCAAGGCGCGGCATGATGTCTGACTCCATAGGCTTGTCGTGACCGATTCCCAGTATTGCGGTACACTCTCTGTCACGAGCGTGGCCCTGAGCGGCGACGGCAAGCACCTTGTCGCTGGGTCCCATGACAGGACAGCGATCCTCTGGGAGACGGTCGGCGGCAAAAAACTCCAGACCTTCGAGGGACACACCAACATTGTCAGCAGTGTGGCCCTGAGCGACGACGGTAAACGCACTTCAATACTCAACGATAAACCTCAATCTTGCAAAGGCCGGAGCCGGTCTTTTCGTCCTTGATGACGTGGACCCCCAGTACCTTTCCGTCCCCCGCGCCACGTTGGGCCGGATCACGGGCAGATGCAGGTCCGTCCTCTCTTGTCCGCTTCGTCTTCAAACATCCTCGTGGTTGTTCGATGCCGGTCCAGTTCCTTTTTGGGACAAGTTCGGAGTCCGGGAAAACCGTTGCAGCCCTTCCTCCAGGGTGGTAGCATCAGCCGTCGTGTACCGGCGGACACCGTTTCATTGAAGTCATCTTCCCTCCGAGAGAGTTTGTCCATGACGATTCCTTTCCCCCGTCGAAGATATTTCGCTTCCGTGTTGGCCTTGATCGTTGGCCTGACAGGCGCTGCAATGGCGACCGGCCAGGAGCCTGGCAGGCCGAAGGGGAGGGACCTGCAAGTCCTTTTCATCGGCAACAGCCAAATTTACTTCAACGATCTGCCGCGCACGGTCGAAGCCCTGGCGGGGTCGGCAGCCGAGGACCGGCCGCGCATCCGGGCGGACAGGTTTGTCTCGGGCGGCGCCAGCCTGGAGCGTCTGTGGAACGCAGGCGCGGACAAAGGCACGGCGCGGGCCAAGATCCTTGAGAAGAGGTGGGACTTCGTGATCCTGCAAGACATTTACTTCGTCAAGCCGGAGAGCTTCAACAAGTACGCTCCGCTTTTCCATGAGTTGATTCAGAAGAACAACTCAAGGACCGTCCTCTTCTGCACGGCCAGCGTCAGCCCGTTGTATCCGAAGGGATTCCAGGAGCTGCACGACATGCACATCGCTCTGGGGAAAAAGTTGCATGTCCCCGTCGCTGCGGCCGGCAAGGTCTGGTTGTCCTGCTGGGGTAACGAGCCAACTGTCGAGCAGCGCCTGGCTTTTTACGATCCGGACAAGCAGCATCCCGGCAAGAAAGGCTCGTACATCTATGCCTGCACTCTCTACACAACCTTGACGGGACTCAGCCCGGTGGGACTGACCCATCGCATTCCGAAGCAACCGGAGGACACGGTCACGGCGGCGGAGGCCAAACAGTTTCAGGAAGCGGCCTGGAGGGTGCATCAGGAGGTCAACCCCGAGACGGCCCCTGCTCGACCGTAAGAACTGAGACGATCTTCTCGTGGGTGTTGCCGATGGCCGGGAGAGGAGACTCACGCCATGGTGGATCGCTCCTTTGAAGCGGTCATTGGCGATTCTCGATCAGTCGATGAAAAGGTCCACTCTGATACTCAGAACCCTCATGGATCCCGGCCGCCAACCGCTTTCCGAAGAGCCGTGCGCAACGCCGTCGCCTTCGTCGGATCGACCATGCAGGCGAACTCGACCGGTCCGCGAGATGGGGCCGAGGGTTAATCCTCCAGCCCGAGTCCCGCGAGGGTTTTTGCGTATAACAGCTTGCGGCCCAGGTCGGTCAGTTGTTCTGCTGGCCATGCTTCCAGCCTTTGCCGGGCAGCATCGCTCAGCGGACCAAACCGCTCCTCCAGTTGCGCGAGCAGGAGTTGCCGCTGTCCGGTAGGTACGCCTTTCTCGATTCCCTCTTCAAACCAGGTCTTGACGGTCATGGCAACTTCCTTTCGCTTTGGTTCTCGCAGCAGGCTGGCCAGTTCAACCCGCTGATCGTCGTCCAGCGGAGCATAGGCGTTGATGGTGTCGCACAGCAGCATCTTCCGCCGCGGCTCCTCCGCGCTGCCGACGATACGCTCCAGCGCCGCGACGGCTGCCCGCGCCCGCTCCTGTCTTGGCCAGTGCATCAGTGCCGACAGCGCCTGTCCAAGCAGGTTGCTCTGGGCGAGGTAATCGGCTCCGGGCAGCGCAGGCAAGCCAACGTAATCATACTCGAAGTACAGCGGCGTGCGGCCCAGGACTTCAGTCTGATAGACGTCTCGTCCCCGTCCCTCAAGCCCGACGCGCAGATAGACGGCCACCGGCAGCACGTTGAGGTTCAGCACATGCGTCAGGTGGTGGTAATAGTCGTACATCCGCCGGCGAAACGGCGCAACGGTGTCATCCGACTCAACCTCGATGTGAATGTGGACGGTCTGGGGAGGAGCGTCACCTGCCGCCTGCAACAAGGGAATGCGGACGAGCAGATCGATGGTCCGTTTCTCTCCCGCCGGCGGATCGGTGATCAGTTCCTGTTGCAGCCAGACGGCGGCGGCGAAATCG
>JBBSDR010000791.1:0-4372 GCA_038240465.1 Gemmatales bacterium | reverse complement strand
GTCGATTTCGCCGATGACCAGTTCGAACAGGTTCAGCTTGGCTTCGAGCAGGTGCAGGACCGCCGACTCGACGGTATCCCTGGCCACAAGGTTGAAGACGTAAACATCGTGCGTCTGGCCGATGCGGCTGAGCCGGCCGATGCGCTGTTCGATCTTCATCGGGTTCCAGGGCAGGTCGAAGTTGCACACGGCATGCGCGAACTGCAGGTTGCGTCCCTCGCTGCCGGCCTCGGTCGCCAGGAGCAGCCGGGCGGGTCCGCGAAAGCGGTTGACGGCCTGCTCCTTCTCCATGCGCGACAGTCCACCGTGGAAGACGGCCACGTCATGCCCGGCACTCGACAGCCGCCGTTGCAGCATCTCCTGAGTCGCCCGGAACTGCGTGAACAGGACCATCTTGTCGGGGAACTCCTCCAGCAGTTGGAGAAGCCGCTCCGTCTTGGAACTGCTCGTCTGCTGTCGTGCCTGCCCGGCCAGTTCCGCGAGCGTCTTGCTCAAGCCGGCGGGCAGACTGCTGCTCTCGGCCATGTTTTGCAAGGTGGATGCGGCCGCCTGGCTGGAACTGCCCAGCGCCATCTGCAGCGCGATCAGGGCCATGCGCGACAGCTTGCCCTTGCCTCCCGCCGCAGGCAGATGTTGCCGCACCAGAGACGTGACGGCGTCATACAGTTGCCGTTCGGCGTCCGTTAAAGGCACGCGCTCGGTGCGTGCCCAGCGGCGCGTAAACTGCAATCCCACCGTACTGCGGCGATTGCGGACCATGACCTCGCCAAGCAGCGAATGAAGCTCATCGACGTTCTTCGGCGTGAGCTTGTCCTTGCGATCGACGAAGTGTTTCTGGAACTGTCGGGCCGTGCTGAGCAGCCCCGGCTCGAGCAGGGTGACGAGGTTGAACAGTTCCTCCAGGTTGTTCTGCACGGGCGTTGCCGTCAGCAGCAGGATGTACTGTTTTTGCAGTTCGCTGGCGAAGCGCCACGACTGCGTGGTGCGGTTGCGAAAGTGGTGGGCCTCGTCGATGATGACCATGTCCCACTTTCGGGCCAGGATCGCGGAGCGGTGCGGCTCGCGCTTGGCCGTGTGGAACGAGGCGATGACGCGGTCGAACTCCGCCCATGCCGCGTTGCCGCGCTTCTGGAAGGCGGGATCGTCGTGGCCGATCAACTCCAGGGAGAACTTGCGCCGCATCTCTCCCTGCCACTGTTCGATGAGCGACGGCGGCGTCAGCACCAGCACCGAGCGGACCAGGCCGCGCAGGCACAGTTCGTCGAGGATGAGGCCGGCCTCGATGGTCTTGCCCAGGCCGACCTCGTCGCAGAGCAGGGCGCGCGAACGGAACCGGCGCAGGACCGTCTTGGCCGTGCGGACCTGGTGTTCGAGCAATTCCATGTCGCGGACGAGTGGCAAACAGATGAGCTGATCGAAGCCGGCATGCGTGGCGAGGCGCGCCCCGCGCAGGCCCAGGTTGAACTCATCGTGTGTTGCCAGCCTGCGTGCCTGGCTGCGGACCAGGTCCCAGTCAGCCGGCTCGAAGGTGATGGGGATGCCCTGCTCGGTGGTCAACTCCTTGCGGTCGGCCTCCGCCATCGGCTCGACAACGAGGCGAAAGCGGCCCGGGGCGCGATATTCGAGCCACAGTGCGGCGGACTGCTCGAGGACCGTCCGCACGGCATCCGGCACGATGACGGATCGAGTGCTGGGATCGGCCTTGATAGGTAGCGGCTTGCCGTATTCGTCTTCGAGGGTGTCGAGGGAGGCGTTGAGGCCAGAGAGGGAATCCGGAATCAGAAGCCGGTTGGCGACGGTGGTGACCTCGAATCGGTCGCCCGCCTCCAGGCTGCTCTCGTAAGGCAATACTCCAGAAGTGAAAGCGCCCGCCATGTGATTTTCGCGAGTTTGAGGATGTCTCGGTCAGAAAGCCGTGGAGAATCTGCCCGTCCTGCTATTGTAGCTGACGGAGCGTTCGTTGAATCGCAAAGCGGGCAGGAGCGAGAGTTTGGTTATCGTTGTATCGAGGCCTCGAAGTCTCCAGGAGGTCGTGTTGCTCTTGCATAAAAGGACGCCTGAAGGTTCAATGCTTATCAAGAGACACGCGGGCGCATCGAGAACGTGTATGCGGCTGGGCATCGATCCGAAAGTGGACTATGCATTCAAGAAGCTGTTCGGCAGCGAGGTTACCGCCGGGCTGCTGATCGGCCTTCTGAACGCCGTGGTCCTGCCTGCCAAACCGGTCACGGCAATCCGGATCCTCCGGCCTCAATCGGACAAGGCTTCTCCTGGAGAAAAGCTGACGATTGCCGACGTCAAGGCACGCGATCAGGGCAACCGGCAGTTCCATCTGGAGATGCAGTGGCAGGTGCCCTGGTTCTTCCCCAAACGGGTGCTGTTCTACTGGGGCCAGTTCCATCCGCGGCAACTGGTCGGGGGCGAGAACTACCTGACGCTGCGGCCGACGATCTCCCTGTGCTTCATCAATCGGGCGCTGTTTCCCGACCTGGACGACCATCATCTGGTATTCCGCCTGCGTGAAGAGAAGCATGGGGCGCTGTTCAGCGACGACCTGGAGATTCACCTGATCGAGTTGCCGAAGTTTCGCAAGACGGCTGAGCAGTTGACGACCGCCCTGGACCGATGGTGTTACTTTCTGCGGCACGGCGAGGACCTGGACCGGGACCAGCTTCCAGCCAGTCTTGACGTGCCTGAGATTCGCCGTGCAATGGAGGTCCTGACCGTGTTCACTCAGGAAGAAAGCGAACGAGAACTGTACGAACTGCGTTTGATGATTCAACGCGACCAGAGCAGCTTGGAGCAGGATGCCCGGGAAGGGCAGGAACGCGCCCTGGAACTCGGCATCGAGAAAGGCATCGAGAAAGGCATCGAGAAAGGCATCGAGAAAGGCATCGAGAAAGGCGCGTTGCTGGGACAGGTCCGCCTGTGCCAGGAGTGGTTGAAGCAGCAGCCCACCCCAGCGGCGGAATTGGCGGCGTTGCCACAAGAAGCCCTGGCCGCGCTGCTCGCCCAACTTCGCAAACAGCTTCTAGCCGACGGTGGCTGATCGGCGAAGAGCGTCCTGAAATCCGGTTAGCCGCGACGCGCGGGCTTCGCAGGTGGCGGAGCAGCGGCGCAGGCGGGGCAAAGAAGCTGGCCCTGCCGGGTGAATTCCCAGGCCAAGGTAGGTCTGTGGCATTGCGGACAGGGAGCAGCTTCAAGCGCCTCCGTCAGCGGGTCCCACACCAGTTCCAGCGCGGCGGTCCAATCGCCGTGCGCCACCGTCAGATGCAACCAGAACTTGGGCTGCTTGACGACCAGTAACTCCAGAACACGCAGGGGGACGCGCAGCGCGCTCTTTTGCCGCAGTTCGCTGATGCGCACACGTTCTTCTCGCTCCAGCGCTTCCTGACGGCCGGCAAACCGCGACAGGTCCTCGCCGCGCAAGCGAACCCGCTCGCGCTGCTCCTCCAACTCCCGGCGCAGGTCGGCATAGTAACGGATCATGCGGCTGATCTGGCGTTCGGTATGCTCGCTGGCCTCGCGATGCCGGGTGTTGGCCAGCGCGGCCAGGGTGCGGACCACGCGCTCGCGCGCCAGCGGATAGGCGGCGGCCAGGCTCAGGGCCGGAGCCTCGGGCAGGTACAGGGCCGGCGCCTCGCTCAGCCGGGCGGGGTCGAGCAGTTCCTCCAGATGGCGCACCTGCCGGCCGTGATGCAGGTCCAGCCCGACAGGCAAGATCTCCTGTTCCTTCTGATCGCTGATGAACTCCGCCTGAAACCAGAAGACCGCCTGGGGAAAATGCAGCAGCCGGACTCGCTCCACATGGACGCTCGACTCCGGGGGCAATGTCAGCCCGCGCCGCACTTTTCCCGGCAGATCGTGCGGTGCGAGGTTCAAACCGACGACGTAGAGTCGAGCGTAGCGGCCTCGTTTCACCGCCTCGGCCAGCAGCCGGTCGATGAGCGGGGTGCCGAAGCTGGCCAACTGCGCTCCAGGATGTTCCGGCAGCGCCTCGGGATCGAAGGTGATGCGAAGTTGCGTGTCCGTCCCGGCTGCGGCATCGGCCGGCAGGAGGATGTCGTACACCTCCGGTTCGACCTCATCCCATACTCCACCTGTGGCCTCGACGTAATCGCGTACGAACTCCTCAAGGGGAGACGAACTGCCGGGCGTGATGTCCATCGTGGCCGCCTCCTTCATCTGTCACCCTTGTGGAGTGAACCGGTCGCCGAACAGCTTGTCGTCGTGGCTGCGCTGCTCGAGGTAAGCCTGCTTGGCGGCGAGCAGACGTGAGCCGAGTTCTTCCATGCGGCGCGAGAAGTCGTCCGTGTCGGCCGACTCCGCCCACAGGTCGGCGACGACGTCCTGGAATTCTCGTTCCTCGTCG
>JBBSDR010000790.1:0-4378 GCA_038240465.1 Gemmatales bacterium | reverse complement strand
GGCCACGACACGGCTCGCGTGCGCGGAAATCACGCTCTCGTTCGTCGCGTTCGGTCCTCCGCCGAGGAGGCTCCGAGGAATCCCAGCCCGGCACAAAACGCCGGACGGTGTCTTCATCTCGAGCAACGCGTCGATCACGATGGCCGTGTCGCTCATACGGGGGTCATCGGCAGCGCGCAAGCCAAAACGCACCAGGGCGAGTGCATCGGGACTCACCAGGTGGCTGGCACGGATGCTGTCCTCGGCTGCCGCGACATTCCTGATGTGTATGTTCTTTTGGAAACACGACACGCCTATGCCGGTGTCGGTCGGGGTGATCCGGACGTAAAATCCTTCGACCTCAAACCTTCGGCACCAATCCGTGCCGTTCGTGACGATAAATCCCATGTCACGGATGCAGGCCTGGTCGATGCGTGGGTAATAGATTTCGTTGAGGATGCCGTGGCTCAGCGTGAACCAGACGCGACTCTTGTTACTGAGAGCTGTGCCAACGCTGGTGTTCACGCTGGAGGCCCAGCGTGCGGGATTCCCGGGGCCGCCTGGTGCGTTGCGATTTGGCGGTGGCATGCTGTCTCCTTGCGTCTGCTGGTCTGTGGATTCAGCCACTCCTCTCGGGGTGCGTGGGTCACCTGGTTTCATAAGTGACTCCTTCGTCGGCGCGCAATCCGAACGAGGCCAGTTTCTCGCACGTCGATCGGTAATCCGTGTGAAGAATGCTGCGAATCCCCAACCCTTCCGCGATTTGGACGAACAGCGGGGTGTTTTCGATATAAACGATTCGCTCGGGGGGCGTCTGGGCGATGTCCAGGGCCAGCCGAAAAATGTCCAGATCGGGCTTCCGGACGTGGACAAAGCAGGAGGAAATAAAGCAATCCGCGAGCGCATCGAGCTTGAACTTGCGAATGCGATACGCATTGAGTTCGCGAGCTTCGTTGCTGACCACGGCGACCCTCAGCCCGTGGCGGGCCTTGAGCCGAGCGGCAAGGCCGAGCATCTCGGGGTGTGGTTGCGACTGCGCGGCCATGAATTCCCAGAACTGCTCCCGCGTGAACGGCCGGTCTACATAAAAGACCGTGCGGTTCAGGTACTCCTCCAGCGTCAGTTTCCCTTCCTCGTAGGTGGCGACGTTCAACTGGTGCCGCTCCTCCAACTCCTCCCACTCCAGCTCGAAGTTCGTCACCGCCCGTCTGCGCGCATGATGGTCCCAGCCGTTGGTGAGCAGGACGCCGCCGACGTCCAGAAACAGGCAGGTGATCGCGGTCGTGTTCTGCATCGGTCTCCTCCTTCGGACGGATCATCGCTGCCACAGGTTGCGTCGTTCTTCCAGACTGCCCCCACTCGTCGAACGGGTCACGTCGCATCCTCCAGCTTGGGGTTGTGCCAGTTGCCGTGCGCGGCGATGAGGCCGTCTGCTTCTGCTGGCCCCCAACTGCCGCGTTCGTAGGGGCTGCATTGGTGATGGGAGGTCAGGACCGGCTCGACTACGGACCAGGCGGCCTCGACCGCGTCCTCCCGGGTGAACAGCGCACCGTCTCCGGACATGGCGTCGCCCAGGAGCCGCTCGTAGGGTGATTCCTCGCCCGGCTGTTCTTCGGACAGGTAGAGTTCCCGCTGGTCGCCGACGAAGTCCTTCCCCGCACGCTTGACGCGGGCGGCGAGGGCGATGGCGGATTTGGGGGAGATTCGGAAACGCAAATAGTTGGCCCGGCCAGTCGGCGACTCGGCGTCGGCGAATAGCTTCTGGGGCGGCACCTTCAACTCCACCAGCACCTCGTGTGCCGTTTCCGCCAGGCACTTGCCGGACCGCAGATACCACGGCACCCCTTCCCAGCGCCACGAATCGATGAAGAGCCGCACGGCGCAGAACGTCTCGACGTCGGAGTCGGTCGCCACGTTCGGCTCCTTCCGATAGCCGGCGTACTGGCCGCGCACCAGGTCGTCGGGGGCCAGTGGGCGCATGGCCTTGAAGACCTTGGCTTTCTCATTGTGGACGGCCCCGAAGTCCCTCCCGACCGGCGGCTCCATGCCCAGCAAGGCGACGACCTGGAAGAGGTGGTTCTCGATCACATCGCGCAGGCAGCCGGCGGTTTCGTAGAACGCGCCGCGGCTCCCCACGCCGAACTTCTCCGACAGGGTGACCTGCACGCTGGCCACGAAGTTGCGGTTCCAGATCGGCTCGAGGAACGAGTTGGCGAAGCGAAAGTAGAGGATGTTCATGATCGCTTCCTTGCCGAGGAAGTGATCGATGCGGAAGATCGAGTCTTCCGGGAACACCGACCGGGCGACGCGGTTCAGTTCCCGCGCCGAGCCCAGGTCGCGGCCGAACGGCTTCTCGACAATGACCCGCGCGTGACCGGCAAGGTTCGCCGCACCGAGTCCCTTGATCACCGACGCGAAGAGCGAGGGCGGAATGGCGAGGTAGTGCGCCGGCCGGCGGGCCCCCCCCAGCGCCTCCTTGATCTTCGAGAAGGTTCCTTGCTCCCGATAGTCCCCGCTCACATAACTCAGCCGGGAAAGGAGTCGGTCGAGGGCATGTTGGTCATCGACCCCTCCCGCTCGCGTGATGCTGTCCTTCGCCCGGGCGCGCAACTGCCCCAGGCTCCAATCCGGGGAAGCAACACCGATGACCGGGATCTCCAGCGCGCCCCGCTTCGCCAGCGCGTAGAGGGCAGGGAAGATCATCTTGTGGGCGAGATCGCCGGTCACGCCGAAAAGCACCAGTGCGTCCGAATGGGAGGCAGTCATCAGGCGCCTCCCTTCCTGGCGGCGATTTCTTCGCGGCCTCCAAACTCGGGGTTCAGTAGGTGCGCGCCGAAGTCCACGACCTGGTCACCCGAGCCACGCAGCGACTTCGCCACCTGCCCTTTCAAGGTAAACCCCCAATGGTCCACGTCGATTCCCACGCGCATCAGTGTTTCTCCTTGACCTGCCGAAGCAAGTCATGGGTTTGTTGGCAGACATTCTCCACGGTGAAGCCATGGTGCTGCATCACGACCGGCCCCGGGGCTGATGCCCCGAACGAGTCCACCCCGATCACGGCGATCTGGGGACCAATGTAGGATCTCCAGCCGAGAGATGCGCCGGCCTCGATGGCCAACAGGGGCACTCCCGGGGGCAAGACCTGTTCCTGATAGCTGGCGGACTGGAGCGAGAAGATGTTTGTGCTCGGCACACTCACCACCCTCGCCTGGACGCCCTCATTCGCCAATCGATCACGGGACTCCAGCGCCAGATGGACTTCGGAGCCGGTCGCGATCAGAATGACGTCGGGCCGCGATTCCGCCGGAGAGTCCGCGAGGACATAGCCGCCAAGCGGCACTCCCGTCGGTAGGGCCGGGTAGCGGGCCAGGTCTAGCACGGGGAGTCCCTGGCGTGTCAACACCAGGGCCACGGGACCTTCCTTCCGCTCAATGGCGATCCGCCAGGCGGCTACCGTCTCATTGGCATCCGCCGGCCGGATGACCACCATGCCGGGGATCGATCGCAATCCCAGCAGTTGTTCGACCGGCTGATGGGTCGGTCCGTCCTCTCCCATGGCGATGCTGTCGTGGGTGAAGACGTAGATGACCGGCAGGCCGTTCATGGCCGCCAGGCGCATCGGCGGACGCATGTAGTCGCTAAAGATCAGGAAGGTCCCGCCGTAGGGGATGAGGCCGCGGTGCAGCGCCATGCCGTTGAGGATGGCGCCCATGGCATGCTCGCGGATGCCGAAATGCATGTTGCGTCCCGCCCAACTCTCCGGCTCGAAGTCCCCGGCCCCGTTCACGTTCGTATGGGTGCTTGGGGCAAGATCGGCCGAACCCCCCATCATTTCGGGCAGACGAGCGCCCAGAACCGCGACCGTCTTTCCCGAAGCAATGCGGGTTGCCATGGGGCCTTCGCCCGCAGTGAATGTAGGGAGGTTGGCGTCCCAGCCCTTCGGAAACTGCCGGTGGATGACCCGCTGGTACTCAGCGGCCAGGTCAGGGTGTTCCTCCGCGAAATCCTCAAGGCGCAGCTCCCATTCCGCCTGCGCGGCACTCCCCCGCGCGACCGCTTCGCGGAAATGCTCCAGGCTCTCGTCTGGAATGTGGAAGGGAGGTTCCACCGGCCAGCCCAGCCCAACTTTGGTCAGACGGACCTCCTCCCAACCGAGCGGTTCCCCGTGGGCCGCCGCAGTGTCCTCCTTGTGCGGACTGCCGAAGCCGATGTGGGTGCGAACTAAAATCAAGGAGGGCCGGCCCCTCTCTTCGCGGGCAGCCTTCAGCGCGGCCGCAACCGCATCCACGTCGTTGCCCTGTTCGACCCGCTGGACGTGCCAGCCGAACGCGGCGAAACGGGCCATGCGGTCTTCGGTGAAGGCCAGCTCCGTGCCGCCTTCGATCGTGATGTGGTTGTC
>JBBSDR010000789.1:0-4381 GCA_038240465.1 Gemmatales bacterium | reverse complement strand
TGGGGTTCTCAGCCTGGATGGTGACCCCGCTTGCCAGTGACGGCAACGACCGCTCGATGACGGGGAAGACGTGGCCGCCGCCGGCACTCTTCCACCAGCTGACGGCTCGCCGGGCCGAAATGCGTGCGCCCTCAACAGACCCTCCGCAGAGACGTGGGTCAAAAGGGTTTAGGCCCGAGCCATTCTCATCCTGGCTTGAAGGACTGACCCCTATCGACCTCGCATTTTTTTCAATTCGTCGGGGGCTGCGGGGAGACAATATGCTGACTCGTCGCCACCGCAGCGGCGACTTCCATGAGCGCGTGTTCCAACCGCTGGAAGCAGTTCAATAAACGGACTGGCGCCCAGTCCGCCACTGCTCGTGTCAGTTCCAACTGACGGTCGGGCGGATTGTATCCCTCCGCAAGATTCTCGTGCAGCCACCCTTTCGCGTCCCGCGGGTGTTCCTCCGGCGCGGGCGGTAAGGTGACCCCTGGGTTCAAGCCGGGGAGCTGATCCGCTACCGCGAGCAGAAGCGACTCGTACTCCTGCCGCAGGAAAACGGCTGCAAAGGAGAACTGCGCCCCGGCGCCGGCTGCAGTGGCTCGTTGAGCAAGGGTACGCGCCACCTCGACCGCACAGAAAAGCTGGCCTTCGACCCGATCGGCATCGCCGTCCAGAACCAGCAAGGCGGCGCCGAGCTTGGGGCGTTTCGCTGCGTTCCCGAGGTGGCGAGCCAGGTCTCCTTGTTTCTTGCCGGTGATTTGATGGACGCCGCCGATCCTCATTGGCGCGTTGTCGAGAAATAACTGCCCCTGCAAGTCGTCGGGAAGTTGGTTGAGAAGTTTACCCACGAGGGACGGCACGGCCTGCACATCTCCATCTCCCTCAACGAGCAGCACAAGGCGCTTCATTCCAATACCTCGGCCAGACGCCCCGGAAGTCGGGCCGGGTCAACCGTGAGGAGTTCGCCGGGCTGCAGGAGACGTTCCCGGAGCGATTCCATTTGCTCGGGCGCCACGGGGCCGATCTTCGTCTCCATCTTCTCCACGTCCACCACTCGGAGCGACTCGGGGGAGAAGTAATCGAGTAGCTGCGGACTGTGCGTCGTCAGGATCACCTGTCCACGGCCATCTCTGGGACACGCTTTGAACTCGTACGCCAACGATTCGAGCGCTCCCGGATGGAGTCCGGATTCAGGATGCTCGAAGAGCAACGTCTGCTTTGACGGGTTCTGATACAGGGCCAACATCTGAGCGAGATAGCGGCGAAGCCCTTCCGACTCCTGACGCACATCGAAGGTCAACAATCTACCGTTGAGTTGGTAACCGATGTCGAGTCGATCCGGGTTCGGAGCATTCAGAGTCAAGCTGTTCGCGGTACGATTGACCGCTCGTAGGCTCTTTGTGATCTGTTTCCAGCTATGCGCCTTGCTCAGGTCCGCCAGGATACGCTCCGCGACCAGGAGGTAATTGCCCCCGCGATCCGCGAATCCTTGATCGAGCGGAGGCCCCTGGGCGCCCTCGCCCGCCAGCACGTCGCCCGGAAAGTCATAGCAGCCGATGCCGGAGCGCAGCGCCACGAACGCGAAGGTGGATTCTTGCAGTCCCGGGATGGCCCCGAGCATGATCGCTTGCGGCTGAGGCGTGGGCAGGACCTCGGGGGGGTGAGTCCACTTCCCGGCCAATTGATGAAACAGAAGTTTATCAACCAGCTTGAGGGATTCTTCGAGTACCTGTCCCGAGGCGGGATTCACCCGAAGCTTGTACTCGAACGATTCGCCAATCCCGGCAATGGAGAATCGAAGCTGGTAGTCCAGGGGTTCCTTCGGGTGATCGGCGTGCAGGACCCGGTGCAGCCCGCCGGGCGAATTTACGGTCATCTGCCGCCTACTCAGGCTGTCTCGCAGGAACCGGATCGCCTCAACGAAGTTGCTCTTCCCTGTCCCACTGCGGCCGATCAGGACAGTCAGCGGGTCGAGATCGACAGCGACATCGACGAGGCTGCGGAAGTTCTGGATTCGGAGCCATTTGATCATGTCATCCTCCGCTGGCATTCTCGCGACAATCTCTTTCGCTCTCACCTCCCGAATTGGCCGGGGGGTCAAAGGGAGGTCAGGGGCAAAGAGGGCCAAAGAGGGTCAGGTTCCTACCAGCGTGCCGTCAGGGCGCAAGGTTCCTTGCACTTCCGTCTCTGTCTCGTTCATGGGTAGACCTCCTCCACTCGCTCACAGGACCCCTGCATTTTACCGGATTGGTTGCTCGACGTACAGAAACGCCTTATTCGCCAGCATCAGCTGGCAGAAATCGATCCCCACTTTTCCTTCTCCGTCCTTTTCTGTCGGATACACCTTTCGCTGACCATCCAGAAATCGCATCGCTGCCGTGCGTTGTCGTCGCAGAGACAATGCGGATCGGCCATGCGAGCCAGGGAACGCTCTCAAGCCTCTCGGAGAGCATTTTTTCAGGGATGGCCCGTTCCGGGTCCCCGACTCCCACATCTCGGTTTTGCCGGCGTGTTGTGATTGCAACGCACTCCGCGATGGACTCATACCACCACTACCACATCCCGCGACTCAACCGGCTCACTCGGCCGGCCCAGCGACTCGATCTGCGTCACGCACCGCGCACACATCGGAATAAACAACACCTGGTCCTCTTGGAGATTGATCAGGTCGTACAGCCGGCTCCGCAGCCTCACAATGTCCGTCGCCGACAGACGACACAAAAAGACCGAATACTGATAGCGCACGCCGAAGTCCTCGCACGCCGTCGCCACCTTCCGCAAGCGTTTCGGATCGCTGATGTCATACGCCACGATGTACGAAACCATCTCGTCTCTCCTCAGGGAACCACGACGCTGGATACGGCTTGCGGCGACCGGAATTGCTGCTAGACTTACTCCATTACTTGCAAGCCCCGAACAGCCACACTCTTCGACTAACCCGAATGCCGAAAAGAGCCACCCATGTCTGAATTGGCCACCCTACCCCAACTGGCGCGGTTGGCCGCTCAACTGCCACCTGCCGAACGCAAGCAACTGGCCGAACTGATCCTCCAGGAACTTGCGTCAGCGGTCCCGCAAGAACAGCCGCCGCGCCGCCGCGCCTGGCGCGAGATCCGCGGCAGCGTCGCCTACCCTCTCTGCGCCGAGGACGCCCAGGCCTGGATCAGCCGCGGTCGGCACGAAGCCGATGAACAGCGCGAACAACAGTGGAACAGCAATAAGTGAAAGTCGCCGATGCTCTCCAGGGCCTGACGCGGTTGTTCCTCGACACGGCCCCTGTCATCTACTACGTCGAGCGGAACCCCAATTATTCCGCTCTGGTGGATGAGCTATTCGACCGGATTGACGCCGGTACGCTCTCGGCCGTCACCTCCCCCGTTACGCTGGCGGAATGTCTGGTCGTTCCCATTCGACAAGGTCTGATCAAGGCCCAACAGGATTTCGCCGATCTTATCGTTTCTGGAGCAAACGTTACCTTCGTTCCGCTCGATGAACCGACCGCCCGACAAGCTGCCGATTTGCGAGGCCGGTACAGGCTCTCCCTCACGGATGCTTTCCAGGTCGCTGCCGCCCTTACCGCCGGTTGCCATGCCTTTCTCACCAACGACCGCGCCCTCCAGCGGGTCCAGGAGTTGCCCATCCTCGTTCTGGATGACCTGGAGCATTGAATCCATCTCGTCTCTCCTCAGCGAACCGTGAAGCCGGTGTACGACGGAATGTCGCCGCGAACATACGCCGCCAGCGTCCGCGCCTGTACCTCCAGCATTCGCGAATACGACATCTTGTAGCCGTACACCGGATGCGTCACCACCGTCGCCTTGCGCTGCTCGTAGACCTGGAAAAACTTCTTCCGCCCACTCTCCGTCAACTGACACGCCTCACGCCAGACCAGAAAATCCTCCGGCGTCACCACACGATTGTTGATCAGCGTCAGCACCACACTGTCCGCGATCACCGGGCGGAACTCCTCCATCAGATCCAGGGCCAGCGACGCCCGGCCATGACGGCCCGCATGATAGAAACCCGCATACGGGTCGAAACCCACGGTGCAGACGGCCGAGAAACAGTCCTTGCACAACAGCGCGTAGGCGAACGACAACAGTGCGTTCACCGGATCGCGCGGCGGACGGCGATTCCGCGAGCGAAAATCGAAGCCCCGGCCCGGCGGCTGGTCCTTCAGAAAACGCTGAAACTCGCCGAAATACAACGCCGCTCCCTGGCCCTCCATGCCCAACAGCGACTCCACCTCCGTCACCCGATCCAGACGCTTCAGCAGTTCCGCCATGTCGCGCGCCGCTGGCTCGTCGCTGCCCCGGGCCGCGTCGCTCTCCTCCACTGGCTCGACGCCGCTCGCCGTCCGGCCGCGCAGCGAACGCATCAGCAGCGCCCGCTGGTT
>JBBSDR010000788.1:0-4390 GCA_038240465.1 Gemmatales bacterium | reverse complement strand
TCAATGGTTGAAGATAAACTCCGTGGTATTAATCAGCGCCCACAGGATGTCGTTACAGGCGCTCTGCTTGTTCGTGGCCTGTTTCAGGTGATCCGTGGCCTTTTCCTGCTCCGCCGGCGTCGGCAAGCGCGACAGGCTCGACAGGAACAATTCCTCGACGACCGCCGTGTCGCTCTTCTTCGCGGCCAGCAGCGTCTTGATGCGCGTCTTGCCCGACAGGAGCCTGTTTTGCAGCGTCGGATCGGCCATCAGGTAGAGCTTGTTGGCAACCGTCGGCTCGGTGGCGCGTTCGCAGTCACAGGCCAGCGTTCGCGGCGAACGGCCGAAAATGCGGAACGCCTCACGCAGTTGCGGCGTCGCCACCGTCGTCGCGCCGATCTCGATGGCCCGCGCGCCCGCAGGACCGTCGTTGCCCACCGGATCGGTGCTGCCCAGGGCGTCGTTCAGCACGTCCACCACGACCTCGGCCATCAACGGCCTGACGTAACTGCGGGCATAGCTGCGATTGTCGAGCCGGTTCGTCGGGTTTCGCGTGGCCGACTGCTGATAGGTCCGCGACAGCAGAATGGTCCGCTCCAGCTTCTTGATGTCGTACTTGCTCTCGATGAAGTCCTTCGCCAGAGCGTCGAGCAGTTTGTCGTTGGAGGACGGGTTGGCCAGCGAGAAATCGTCCACCGGGTGAACGACGCCGATGCCGAAATAGTGGCCCCAGACCCGGTTGACAAAACTGCGCGCGAAGAACGGGTTCTCCGGCGAACGCATCCACTCGAACAGGGCGGCGCGCGGGTCCTTGCCCTTCTCGACGCTGATCTCCGGTCCGCCCAGCGCCTTCGGCGGCGGCAGCTTGCCGGTCAGCGGATTGGCCTTGCCGCGCGCCTGGGGACCGACGAACACCTCGCGAACCAGGGCGATCTGGTTGGCGTTCTTGCCCATCAGGTTCTTGCGCATCTCGGCGTTGGCCTCGTCGAACGCCTTCTTCGCTTCGGGAGAGGCGCCAAAGCTCACCGAGGCGAACAGGTTGGCATAGGCCCAGTAATCGTTCTGTGTCCAGCGGTCGAACGGATGCTTGTGGCATTGAGCGCATTCGAGCCGGACGCCGAGGAAGGCGACGGCGGTCTGCTCGCCCCAGATTTCGACGGCCGGCTGCTGCTGGCGACGCCAGAAAAGATCTAATGTCTTGCGCTCGGCATAACTGCTCTTGAAGCCCTTGCTCATCTCTTCGCGGAGCTTGGCGGCTTCCTTGACGTACTCCTCCGGCTCCATGCCGTCGCGGCTCGTGGCGGTCAGCACACCCTTGACGATCTCGTCATAGGGCATGTTGTCGGCGACGCGCTTGCGGAACCAGTCGTGCCACATCTGGCTCAGTTTGGGCTTGTTCGGCTGCGGGTTCTCAAGCCGGGGCGTGTTGTTGCCGGTAATGTCGCAGAACTTCGTCGCCCACAGCGCGGCGTGCAGCGGATGCTTGAGCAACTCGTCGATCTTCTTGTCGCGCTTCTTCGTGTCCTTGTCGGCCAGGAAGGCGCGGATGTCGTCCGGCGACGGCAGGCTGCCGATGGTATCGATGGTGATGCGGCGCAGGAACTCGGCATCGTCGGCCAGTTCAGCCGGGGCCATGTTGAGGCGTTTCAACTTCTCCTGAACGATGCGATCGAGGTAGTTGACCTCGACGGTCTTCGGATACTGGAAGTTGGGCGGCGTCGTCATCGGCACCAGGACGCGGACCGGCAGAATGTTGCCGCGATAGGAGACGATGATCGCCGTATCGCCGGCCTGTCTCGTCTCGACGGCGCCCATGCTGCTGACGCGGGCGATCATTTCGTCATTGCTGCGGAAGTCGCAGATGGTGGAGATGTCTTCTTCGGTGCCATCGGTGAAGACCGCCTTGACACTCAGTTGCGTCTGGTCGCCGGCCTTCTTGACGGCGATTTCGGGTGGATTGACGCTGATGGTCTTGACGCTGCCCGAGCCGGCGTTGCGCTCCATGCCGCTGGTGATCCAGGTGCGCAGCATCTGATATTGCCAGGAGTCTTTTGCGAATCGCCGCAGCCCACCGTGTTCGATCTGTCCGGTGGCCTTGAGCAGCAGGAGGCTGTTATCGGGGTCGCTGAGATTGACGCGCCGGCCCTGGATATCGCGGGTGAGTGAGGCGTAGTCGAGGTCGGGATCGTAGCCGAACAGGGAGAGACGGAAACCGCCCTTGCCCTGGAAGGAGCCATGACAGGCGGCGGCATTGCAGCCCATCTTGCCGAACAGTCCCATGACGTGGCGCTCGAAGTCGATCTTCGCTGGCGTCTTGACGCCGGAAGTCGGAGCGGCGTGCGCGGGACCGATGAGGAACAGAACAAAAGCGAACAGCGCAGCGGGACGCGCGATGCTGGCAGCGGGCATGACGCTATCCTCCAGAGGAAGGTCGTTCTCGCGCCGGGCCGGCGCAAGGGTGGGAGGGCGTTCCGGGTGCGGACCCGGAGGCAGGACGATGAAGCGGAGGATCGGCCCTCCCCTCTCATCGATTACTAATGAAACACCCCCGAACAGGCAAAGTACCGCGCGATCCGCTCGCGCCGCAAGGATTTTCCGTGGACGCGACAAGAATTGTCGAGAGCCGATGGGAACCCGGCCGATCAGAATGGCGTTTGTTCTGAACGAAAATGAAGCGTCTGGCCAGTCCGGAGAGCTATTCTCGAGGCGGTGGGCATCAGGAGTTCGACAGAAAAGGCCCCTCCTGGGGCGGCAGTTCGGTGTGCATAAACGTACACCTGCCCGAGGGAAAGCAAGAAAAAAGTTGCGGAAGGAAAGTGAGAGGAGTAATATCCGCCAATAGAGTAAGGGAGCTATCCCAAGAGTGTAATCGGGCGGCTTGCATAGCGCGGCCTTTTTCGTTCACAGCGCAATTGGCGCGGACTCAATAGAGTCGCGCAAGCGCAATCTAAACATCTGTTCGGCCGAGTTCAGGACGGGTATGGCGAAAGATGCCGCATACTGGTGGAGCGCAAAATCGCGGATCGCTGCGCTGAAGCAGGCGGATCCCCGCTTGGAACTCGTGTTCGGCAGTAAGCGGCACAAGTATGAGTTCCTTCCGCCTGTGGACGAGTCCCGGCTGGGGGCTTTCGAGGCTGCCCACGGGGTTTCGATCCCTCCCGAGTACCGCTCGTTCCTCACCGCGCTGGGTGCCGGCGGGGCCGGGCCGGATTACGGACTCTACGACTTCCACAACATCGAGGCCTCGCGGGTAGGGGAGCGGTTCCCGTTGACCGAGTCTCGCGAGTGGCCAACTAACGACGACGACCCAATATGGTACCTCCCCGGGCTCCTGACCATTTCCACCTCCGGTTGCGGGATCGACTGGTTCATCGAGGTCAACGGGCCGCAGCCTGGGACAATGTGGGTCGATGCCGGACCGGGCAACGAGTTGATGCGCTGCGAGTTGTTCGGCGCATGGTACGGGAATTGGCTGGACCGGGTCGAGTTCGGCCTGCAGAGGTATGCGGCCCTCCGGGCGATTGTCGCCCGACGGCCACCGGTGCGTGACGTGAAGGACATGATCGCGGCCGAGCCTTACGAGTACGAGCAGGGAGGCGTGCGGTACTTACGCTTCCGTGGCGTCCCCGGCCGGGTCCGGATCGACGGCGAAACGGCTTTGTCCCTTCAGGTCGATATCTGCTGGATCGAATAGGCCAGGGCGAAAAGGGGACAGACCCCGTAGCTTTTATCGCAGCCGTTTCTGGTGACGATTGGCGCTGAAAAGGTGTCAGGAACCATATTTCGGTTCCCCACGATCCGACTATTCGGTGTTGACCCCATTTCCGCGCCTCGGAGTTTGAACTCTGAGGGAGTCATGCGAAACGAGTTTACGGCAATCATCGAATGCGATGGCGACTGGTATATCGCCTACTGCCCGGAAATCCCCGGAGCCAATGGCCAGGGCCGGACCGTCGATGAGTGCCGGGCGAGCCTGATCGACGCGATCGCCCTGATCCTTGAAGATCGCCGGGAGGACGGCTTGCGCGGAGTGCCCCCTGAGGCGATCCGCGACACGGTAACGGTCGGATGAAACGAGCAAGAGAAGGTGTCGGGAACGGATTCCAATTTTTCTTCGTTTCCAACTTTCCTTGGCCTTTTCTTGGTTAACCATGGAGGTAACAAGGGACATTCATCCGTTCACGTTGAAATGCTGAATGGCCCCTCATTCACCCCTTTTCTTCTTTGCAACGGTGGCATGCAACTCGCGCGAATAGCTGGCGGTTTCGAGTACGACAGGCAGCTGAAGGAAACGTTAATCATGGCAGACGCGGCAGCCGGAACCATCGGGTGGGAAAGGGCGATCCTGGCAGCGGAAAAGGTTAAAGAGCGGTTGCGGAGGGCGACGAAAGCGCTCGACGCCGCCGGCGTG
>JBBSDR010000787.1:0-4392 GCA_038240465.1 Gemmatales bacterium | reverse complement strand
TGAATTGGTGAATTTGAGCGAGTCCTCTTCGATCAAATTCACCAATTCACAACTGCAACATCATCGAGTGAATCATCCGCCGCGCTGACGGATCGGGCCGGGGAATGATGCCCTGGTGAAGGACGCCGAGCATGCCGGTGTGCCGTTCCTCGTAGGATCGATTGCCGTTGTTGATGATAACGACATGATGATGAGCTGGATCGAAGTTCGACACCTCGCTGACATACCCTTCCAGCAGCGCCCGACCCTCCGGAAAGATCGGATTGTGACGCGCCAGGAACTCGACCGGCGCCAGTCCTCGCTCCAGGGCGGCTCGTGTGAAGTCGAGCAGCAATAGCCGGCTCCTCACCGTTGTCGGCTCATACCCCAGCACCAGGACCGACTCGTCAGGCCCGCCATCCCGGTGGGCTGCCGTCGTCCCCTGCTGATCGAAACAACCCTGCGGCGCCAGTCGCAGCGAGCCGCCAAAGTCACGTCGATACTCCTCCGCCAGTCCTCGCGCCAGTTCCGCGACCGCTTCGCCAAACTCCGCCGATGACAGGGAAAGACCGTCCAGGCCAAGATGCGCAAACCCCGGCTGCGAAACCGCCGTTCTGAACACCTGTCCAGAAACCTGTCGAAGCGTCTCCGCACTCGCCAGCCGCACTATTTCGACCGCCACGGCCCACCTCGCATTTCTGCTCTCCGGTGTCGTGTTCGCTTGTCCCTTCGATGCCGCCGCCTGACCGGGGATACCGGACGGACCCTCTTCATCTCGAATCTCCTTCTCTCGATATTTTTGATTATTTATCGATGCTTTTCTAAGTATTTAAGTACGTTATTAAACATATACTTACGATAAATAGTAGAAAAGATGTAAATTTACAAGATTTAGTATTGACAATCATCCGATCTCTCCTAGAATAGAGGTAGAGGCAAAGGGGAACAGCGAGAAGAAGGCTCGACAGGCCATCAGATAGAGGAGAAGGGTCATGGAAAGCTGGAAGAACGTGTGGCGGAAGGGTGTGGTCACGCTGCTGTCGCTGGAGAGCCTGGAAGCGCTGCGGCTGGCACTGGCGAGCGACGATCCGCGGCTGCTGCAAGGTGCGACGACGACTCCTCCTCCTCTGCAGTGCGTGCAGGACTGGCCGGTCGAGGCCGCCTGTGCGCTGGGCTACTGCGGCTGGCAGGGCGATGGGCTGGAGACCGTCGCCGAAGTGGAGGAGTTCTTCGCCCGGATGTGCTTCGAGATCGATCAGCAGATGGGCGAGCCGGCCGCGTGCCGCTGGTTCCTCAACTGGTTCGACGACACGCCGCGCGAGGAGATGCGCCGCGAACTGCTCGTCGAGGTCCAGCGCAGCCTGGCCGAACGTCTGTCGGCGGAAGACGGCGAGAAGCAGAACGACGAGACGGCGGCGGCCTGAGACCAGAAGTTGTCATTCCGGAACTCGAAGCGGCGTCCATGCGGGTGAGCATCAGAGCGAGGGAGAACGAGCCATGTTGTGCCGTCACTGTCAGAAGGTGAAGTCGAATCGTCCGCGCGGCCTGTGCTGGTCGTGCTACTATCGCCCGGGCGTTCGCGATCTGTATCCGTCCACGAGCAAGTTCGCTCGCCGCGGCGTCAAGGACTTCTGTGGGCGGGCGCGCATACCGGAGCCGACGAACGCCCTGCCGGGAACGCCCGAAAAGGTGGCGGTCCTGGAGGAGCGGGCTCGACTGGGACTGGCCCTGTGGCATCCGCTGGACGCGGGCTGCGCCAGTTCCGTCACGATTGATGACGAACCCGCGACGGTTGGGCTGGCGTCGTGATGCGAACGGCGGGGTTGGTTCGCCCGGTTCTTCGAGGAGAACACCGATGAAGACGCTCGTGAAGAAGTCGGCGAAGGTGAAGGTGGCCATCCGGACGAAGACGTATCTGAACCGGGACACGGACACGCACGTCACCCACATTCGCATTCGCGATAACGTCGAGGTGGCGACAATCGACGGCTACCTTCGCTTCTGGATCGCCGGCCGCGAAGTTCGCATCGGCCCGCTGACGCCGGACCAGGCCGAACGGCTGTGCGAGGACCTCGGCTACGACGCCGTCGCCTGACTCACCTTTCCACGAAATATCCACTCGGCAAGCAAGAGGATTCCTCGTAGCCGAAGTCGCCAGACTTCGGGTGCCTTGCTTGCCCGAAGTCTGGCGACTTCGGCTACAAGAAGGCGCGACTTTCTTCGACACCGACGAAATATCGACCACAGAGGCAACTCGGTAGAATGCACGGCGGCCTGGAGTTGGTACAATGGCCGCATGTCGCACTCTTGAAACGAGACCTCTGTGACCAATCCGTTCAACCAGCGCGTCGTCCTCATCACCGGAGCGGGAAACGGCATTGGCCGCAAGCTCGCCCTGCTCCTGGCCGCCGAGGGAGCGCACATCGCTGCCATCGACCGCTCCCCCGAGGGCTTGAAATCACTGGCGGAGTCGCTGCCAGGCAAGCGCGTCGCCTGCGAGGTTGCCGACGTGGCAGACCTCGGCGGGATGCGTCACGCCGTGGCAAAACTGGAGGCGCAACTGGGGCCGACCGACTTCCTCATCGCCAACGCCGGCATTGGCAAGGAGACGTCCGCCCTCGATTTCAAGGCCGAGGACATCGCCGCCCAAATCAACGTCAACCTCATCGGCGCCGCCAACAGCGTCGATGCTGTGCTGGCGGGGATGCGGACTCGCCGCCGGGGACATCTGGTCGTGTTGTCGAGCCTGGCCTCCTATCGCGGCTTACCGTTCATGGCGGGCTACTGCGCCAGCAAGGCCGGCGTCAGTGCGCTGTTCGAGTCGCTGCGCGTCGAACTCGAACCCCTCGGGATGAACGTCACCATTGTCTGTCCCGGCTGGATTCGGACGGCCTTGACAGCGACGATCGCAGTGCCGCAGCCGTATATGATGGAGTTGGACTATGCGGCGGCCCGGATCGTTGCGGCCATTCGGCACAAGCGGCGTCGTCTGGTATTTCCCGCGCAAGCAGCCTGGCAGATTCGCATGCTGCGCTGGTTGCCGTCAGGCGTGGGCGACTGGATCATCCGCCGCAAGTTCAAGCAGATGATGAAGCACGATCGGCACTGAAAGCCACTCGAGAGGGCCTGTCCTTCGCGATGGGTCAGATGAAGAGTCCGGCAATGGAATCGCTGTTCACCTATGTCGCTCCGCCCAGTGCTTGCGGCTATTTGCCGGAGCAGCTTTGGAGCCTCGAATACGAGTATGTCGGCGACGTCACGGCCGAGGAATACGAGCAGCGAATGGCGGCGGGCTGGCGTCACTTCGGCCGAATGCTCTTCCACCCCGCCTGCCGCAACTGTTCCGCCTGCCGTTCTATTCGTATCCCCACGCGCAGTTTCGAGCCCGATCGAAGCCAGCGCCGCGCCTGGAAAGCAAACCGCGACGACATCCGTCTGGAGATCGGCGAACCTGCCCCCACGCGCGCCAAGCTGAAACTGTACGATCGCTATCATGCCTTTCAGTCGGAGACTCGGGGCTGGCCGGTGCATCCAGTCAAGGACGCCGAGAGCTACGCCGATTCGTTCACGCGCAACCCGTTCAGCGTTCAGGAATGGTCCTTCTATCTGGGCCGTCACCTCGCCGCCGTCGGCTACGTCGATGATCTGCCCCACAGCATGTCCGCAATCTATTTCTTCTACGATCCCGAGTTGCGCGGCCGTTCGCTGGGGACGTTCAATGTGCTGAACATCCTCGATCGAGCAGCGCAGGCGGGCAAGGATTTCGTCTACCTCGGCTACTATGTCGCCGGCTGCCGTTCGATGGAGTACAAGCCGCGCTTTCGGCCGAACCAGTTGCTCGGACTCGATGGCGAGTGGCGCGATTTTCTGTAGGCGAATGTGGTGCGCTCGTTCCGCGAGTGCGAGACATTCCCGAACGCTCCGGCGGTCCCTTGCGTATAACGTACATCTCTGGCAATCTTCGTCCGTGGCGAGGTGGATCGCATGACCGGGCCGGTCGTTGTCGAGGCGCGCAAGCTCACCAAAATCTACCGCGACTTCTGGGGACGCCAGAAGAAGGTGGCCTTGAACGCCCTCAACCTGGAGATTCACCAGGGCGAGGTTTTCGGTCTGCTCGGCCCCAACGGCTCCGGCAAGACGACGACCATCAAGCTGCTTCTCGGGCTGCTTTTCCCGTCCGACGGCGACGCCTTGGTCTTCAACAAGCCGGCCGGCGACGTCAAGAAAAACGAAAACATTGGCTACTTGCCCGAGGAATCGTATCTGTATCGCTTCCTCGACGCCGAGGAGACGCTCGACTTCTACGGCCGGCTCTTCGACATGCCTGCCGGAGTGCGCGAACAGCGCGCGCGGGAGTTGATCGAGATGGTCGGTCTGACGCGCGACCGCAAACGGCCTCTCAAGGAATACTCC
>JBBSDR010000786.1:0-4395 GCA_038240465.1 Gemmatales bacterium | reverse complement strand
CCGGCAGGTGAAGCAGTTCGCCAGGCTAGATCAATTCGCGCCGCCGTGGTCTCTTCGACCCCTGCCGGCTCGTCCGGCAGGTGAAGCAGTTCGCCAGGCTAGATCAATTCGCGCCGCCGTGGTCTCTTCGACCCCTGCCGGCTCGTCCGGCAGGTGAAGCAGTTCGTTGGCTAGAGGCCTCAACCCCCGCGCCGCCGTGGTCTCTTCGACCCCTGCCGGCTCGTCCGGCAGGTGAAGCAGTTCGTTGGCTAGATCAACCCGCGCCATTGTAACCTGGCAGTCCCGGTGGCATGTCCTTGGATTTACTCCAGATCATGCACATATCCACGGGGTGCCAGTGGCTCACGCTGTCCGTCGCGTTCCAGCCACAATCCATGTTCCACGAACTCACCCACATAATGCAACTCGATTCCCTGCTTTCGCGCGATCCCGCTCGCTTCCAGGTCACTTGAGCGACTTCAATCAGCCCAATTTTCAACGAGCAAGTTGGGGACCAACTTGAAGTGTCGCAGGTTGCGGGTCACCAGCAGCGCTCGATTGGCCAGGGCAATGCAAGCGATCAAGATGTCAGGCCGGCCGATCTTTTTCAACTTCCGATTCTGCCGCACGCGAGCGAATTCCGCTGCCGCGAGGGCATCCATCGGGACAATGTGCTGTCCGGCGAGGTCGCTGTCTGACTGCGCCAGCCTCGCCATCGCCTCCTGGAGTTGTGTCGCGTCCGAGGCTTTCAGCAGGAAATCGAACCGGCCCTGAAGGACCTCGATCCGGGTAATAACCGTGATCGCAACTTCATCTTCCGCCAGTTCGACTCGCTGTCTCACTCCGGAGTGGCCGCTCATCAGCAGGGTGAAGATATCCGTATCGAGGAGGATCATTCCTGCTCCTCGATCATTGGCCGGCCGCGTCGCTGATAGATCTCCATGAGCATTTCGTCGAGTGTCGGATCATCTCTCCAGCTTCCCGCCAGCGCCAGCAATCGCTCCTTGTTGCCGCGCAGGGGCGGCGGTTCCCCCGAGCGAAGTTTGCCTATCAGCCGACGTTCCAGTTCCGCCAGTAACAGTTCAACGGTTTCTGGTTTCGCATGGGGCGTGTTGGGAAGGGCGACGCCATTTTCCGACGTCGGATCGCAACGCAGCCAGTGCTGAATCGCCTCTGTGGAGAATCGCCACTCGTCGCCGAGCTTGCGGCCCGGCACCTTTTTCTCGACTGCCATTTGCAGCAGCACCTTCTCAGAGACGCGGAGGTAGTCTGCTGCCTCGGAAAGAGTGAGAACTTCGGACACACGAGAGGCCATGATCGGCACCATCAGCAAGGGAGAACGAGGCGAGTCAATGCGACACCCGCTATTGTAGCCCGGCAGTCCCGGTGGCATGTCCTTGGATTTACTCCAGATCATGCACATAGCCACAGGGTGCCAGCGGCTCACGCTGTCCGTCGCGCTCCAGCCACAACCCCTGTTCCACGAACTCACCCACATAATGCAACTCGATTCCCTGCACCGGCTGCGTCTCGAGCAAACGCCGTCCGTCAGCGGCATCGACGGCGAAGATCAACTCGAAATCCTCGCCATCGCCGAGAGCATGTTCTAGCGGCGAGCGATCATCGCTCATCTGTCGGGCCGCGTCCGCGATGGGAATGCTCTCCGCACGCAGCACCAATCCGCAGCCGCTCTCCTCGCAGAGATGCCAGGCATCGCGGGCCAGGCCGTCGCTGATGTCGATCATCGCGTGCAGATCGACCGCCTGATGCAGCAACAGCGCCTCGCGCACTCGCGGCGTGAAGTCGAGATGATGGCCGAGAATGCTGCCGCCCAGCGGTCCCGTCACAAAGGCCCAGTCGCCCGGCTTCGCGCCCTTGCGCAACACTGGCCCGCGCTCCGTCGCCTGACCGTGCAGCGTCACGCTGATCACCAGCGGGCCGTCCCAACTGTTGGTGTCGCCGCCGACGATGGGCGTGTCGAAGGCGTCGGCTACCTCGCGCACCCCGAGATACAACTCCTCCGCCAGCGCCCGGCCTCCCCGGCGCGGCAGCCCGACGCTGACCACGGCGGCGACGGGAATGCCGGCCATCGCGGCGATGTCGCTCAGGTTCACCGCCATCGCCTTGCGGCCAACGCGACGCGGCCCCGCCTCTTCGAGACGGAAGCAACTGCCGTCAAGTAGCATGTCCGTCGTGATCAGCCAGGGACGATCGCCCGGCACGCTCAGCACCGCCGTATCGTCGCCGGGACCGACGAGGATGCGGCGGTCCAGCGGCGTGCGCCGACGCAGCCAATCGATGAAGCCGAACTCGCCTGACGGGGAGATGTCCATGAGCGTTTCCTCGACGAATTTTCAACTTACTCGCCGGCGCGCACTTACTCCAATGGAATTCCCTGCTAAAATGTCAACCATTGAACCGCTTGCGGCCTGGCGGGTCGGAAAGACCGCCAGGCCGCGAGCGGCAAGACACTCTTCCCAGGGCCGCGATCATGAATCCGACGTTTCCCTCCATCGCCGGTGACCTGTCTCCTCTCTCGGAACGGCCCGCCTGCGTGGTGCAAGCCTACTCCTCGGAGCCGCTGCAAACCGAAGGGGAACTGCTCGCCCTCGGCTTCGCGGCCGACGGCACTCTCTGGTCCATCGAGGAACCCGGGCTGCTGCGCCACTGGGACATTGCCTCCTCCCAACTGCTCGCCGGCAACCTGCTCGACGACGTCTCGCCGGTCTGGTCCTTCGCCCCCGGCTGCGGTATCGTCGCCGGCGGCAGCGACGAGATCACCCTCTACGACTCCGCGAGCGGCCAGATGATCGTGGCCTTCAGTTCGATCCCCTGGGTGACGGCCCTCGCCTTCTCGCCCGATGGACGCTTGCTCGCCTCGGGCCATGAAAACGGCTCGCTGCGAATCTGGGACGTTCAGGCCAGGCAGAAACTCCTCTCGCTGGCCGACGCCCACACTTCGGTCAGCGCTCTCGCCTTCAGTGCCGATGGCAAGACCCTCGCCAGCGCCGGCGAGGAGAAGCAGATCCATCTGTGGGACGTGGCCACCGGCGAGCCGCGCCGCACTCTCGCCGGCCACAAGGACCGCATTCCCGCGCTTGCCTTTCATCCGTCGCAACCCCGGCTCTTCTCCTCCGGCTGGGATACGACCGTCCGCGTCTGGGACCCGACGACTGGCGAGCCGATCATCCTGCTCAACAATCACGCCACCCAGGTCCACACGATCGGCCTCAGTCCCGATGGCAACCTGCTCGCCAGCGCCGACTCGGCCGACTCCGTGCATCTGTGGGACCTCGCCCGGCATCGCGACGTCAAGGTTTGGGCCGGCAATGGGGCGGAGGTGCGCTGTCTGGCGTTCAGTCCCGATGGCCGGCGGCTGGCCTGCGGCGGCGCGGATCGTGTCATCCTCATCAAGGACGTTCATCGCGACGAATCCTCGGTCGGCCCCTTCGAGGGCATGGGCCTGCGCGCCGGCGTCGCCCTGTCGCCGGATGGCGCGCGTCTGCTGAGCCTGTCGCCCGGCTGCTCGCTGCGCGTCTGGGAGTCGAACTCCGGCAAACCCACGGCGGAGCTTCAGGAAGCCGGCGTGCTGCGCGGCTTTGCCCTGTCGCCGGATGGCCGCACGGTCGCCGGCAGCCTGGCCATTGAGGTGACGGAAGAACGGCTCAAGTACGGCGGCACCGGCATTCCCTCGCTCTTTCTCTGGGATGCGCTGACGGGCAAGCGGCGCCAGTTGCTCGACGGCCAGGCGCCGCCGATCACGACGCTGACCTTCTCGCCGGATGGCGGCCTGCTCGCCTCGGCCAGCTACATGAAGGGCGACGTCTGGCTCTGGGACCTGAAGACAGGCCAGCCGGGCCTGATGATCCCGCAAGCGGTCGAGAGCTGTTCGATCGAGGCAATGGCCTTTCATCCAAAGGGCGAGTACCTGGCGGTCGGCGGTATCGACTGGATGGCCACCAGCGGCTCCGACGGCGCGGTTGCGATCTGGGACCTCAAGGAACGCTGCCAGACGCACCTCTTCGGCCGCGGGACGACGGCGATGGCCTTTCATCCGGCCGGGAATCGTCTGGTGACGGCCGGCCTGATGCGCACCATCCAGGTCTGGGGCATGCCGGACGGCGAGTTGATCGCGGAACTGAAGGGACACATCGAGGCGGTCACCTGTGTGATCTACAGTCCCGATGGCCGCTGGATCGCTTCGAGCGGCGACGATCACAGCGTGCGTCTCTGGGACGCGGCCAGTCATGCGCTGGTCGCCACGGTCCCGCTCGATACGCAGGTGAAAGCGCTTTCGTTCTCGGCCAATGGCGAGTATCTGTTCACTGCCAACGTCCACTCGGGGAGCTATCAGATCAGTGTCGAGCGGATGATGGCCGAGTTTTGCGGTTAGCCGCGACTTCCGTGGTGGGGGGG
>JBBSDR010000785.1:0-4400 GCA_038240465.1 Gemmatales bacterium | reverse complement strand
GACGGCCCACGAGGGGCAAACTCCTCTGGATTCATCGCTGCTGTTTCGCTTATACAGAAAACAGTCATTCATGGGTGGTTCCCTGTCCACGAGGGAACCACCCCGAAGAGCGTCCGGCACGGCTGGGCGCGGTTCGCAGGCCCTCAGGCCCCGAGCAGGAGCGGATATGGCGCTGTCGCCTCGCATCCACCCCACGGCCATCATTTCTCCCGAGTCCGAGTTGGCCGACGACGTGCAGATCGGTCCGTACTCCGTCCTCGAAGGCGCGGTGCGGCTCGGCTCCGGATGCGTGCTGAAGTCCTTCGTCCACCTGGTCGGGCCGCTGACCATGGGCCGCAACAACACTGTCTACAGCGGCTGCGTCCTGGGCGAACAGCCGCAGCACATCCGCTACGCCGGCGAGCCGACCTCGACCGAGATCGGCGACGGCAACGTCTTTCGCGAACACGTCACGCTCCATCGCGCCACAACGCAATCGTGGACGACGCGGGTTGGCTCCGGCAATTTCTTCATGGCCCATTCGCACGTCGCCCACGATTGCGCCATCGGCAACCAGTGCATCCTGGCCAACGGCGCCTTGCTGGGTGGACACTGCACTCTCGAAGACGGCGTCTATCTATCGGGCAACTGTGCCGTGCATCAATTCGTGCGTCTGGGCCGGCTGGCGCTGCTGAGCGGCGTCTCGGGCGCGACGAAGGACGTGCCGCCGTTCGTCATCCAGCAGCACATCAACTGCGTGGTCGGCATCAACGTGGTCGGCATGCGCCGCGCCGGTATCTCGCACGCGGACATCGACGCCGTTCGCAAGGTTTTTCACCTGATTTATCGTCAGGGCCTGAGCATGCCCAACGCCCTTCAGCAGATCGAACAGGAACTGAGCGAGGTCGGTGTGGCGCAGGAGATGGTGTCGTTCATCCGCCGCTCGACCCGCGGCATCAGCCTCCTGACCAGTCACGGCCGACACGAAGCCGCGTAGTCAGGAGTCAGGAGTCAGGAGTCAGAAAAGACACAAACACCAGTCGCTTGCGCTCCGGGCTGGTTTTTCTCTCTCTTCGTTGACCCCTGACTCCTTTTTTTCCCGCCCCCTCTTGCAACCTGCCCCTCGGGTTGAAATAATAACTCCTCCTTATAGGACATACCTACGGGAACACCCGCCCCGTGCGATTGGTGTTCTCTTTTTTGTTTGACGTCCGTCCTCGAGAACGATCATGGCCGAGACCATTGTCCTGGCGGCAGAGAAACGTGAAGGTAAAAACGGCACCCGCGTGGCTCGCCGGCTGCGCAAGGACGGGCAAGTCCCCGGCGTCATTTATGGCCATAAAAAGGACACCGAGTCCGTCACCCTGACGCTCGAAGAACTGTCCCGGGCCATCCGGCATGGCGCGCGCGTCGTCGATCTGAAGACGCCGACCGGAGTCGAAACGGCACAGATCGTCGAACTTCAGTGGGACCATCTCGGCAAGGAAATCCTCCACGTCGATTTCAAGCGCGTCTCGCGCGACGAGCGGATCATTATCCCCGTTCGCGTCGAACTGCGCGGCATCGCCCCTGGCGTCAGCGGCGGCGGCATGCTCGATCAGCCGCTGCACTCCCTCGAGGTCGAGTGCCTGGCCATCGCCATTCCGGATTCGATCCGCGTCAATATCGCCGAGTTGCAGCTCGGCCAGTCGATCCACGTCAAGGACGTGCAAGCGCCGGAGGGCGTGAAGATCCTGAGCGATCCCGAGGCGATTATCGTTCATGTGACGGTCCCCCTCGCCGAGCCGGCTGACGGCGAGCCGGCGCCCGCTTCCGTCGAACCGGAAGTCATTGGCCGGAAGGCGACCGATGAGGAAGAGGTGGCGGAGAAGAAATAGTCCGCTGTTGTGCCATGAAGATCGTGGTCGGTCTGGGAAATCCTGGCAGGCAGTACGCAGGCACCCGGCACAACGTCGGTTTCGCGCTGATCGATCTGCTGGCGGCGAGTCCTCATGCCGGGCGATTCCAGAGCCGGTTTCAGGCTCAGATCGCCGAGTTGCACGAGGACGACCTCAAGTTGCTGCTGGTCAAGCCCGAGACCTTCATGAACCTGAGCGGGCGGTGCGTGCGCCAGATCCTGGACTTCTACCAGGTGGAGGCGAGCGACCTGCTGATAGTCTGCGATGACATCAACCTGCCGCTGGGCAAGTTGCGAGCGCGGGCGAAGGGGAGTCACGGAGGCCACAATGGCCTGCGCGACATTCAGAATCACCTGGGGACCGCGGATTACGCCCGGATCAAACTCGGTGTCGGCGATCCGGGCGAGAACACCGACGCGGCCGATTACGTCCTGGCTCGCTTCCGTCCATCGGAACGCGACGTCATCGACGAGGCGATCCGGCTGACGGCCCAGGCGGTGGTGGTCTGGGCGCAGCGCGGTATCGACGCCTGCATGAACGAGTTTAACGCCGACATGGGCAAGAAGGAGAACTGAGGATTATGCCCGCCGCTGTTTACGAATGCATGTTCCTGCTCGACACCAACAAGGTGTCCGGCGACGTTCCCGGCGCGGCCAAGCAGCTGCACGCCATCCTCGAACGCAGCAATGCCGAGGTCCTGGCCAGCCGTCCCTGGGACGAACGCCGCCTCGCTTATCCGATCCGGAAGAACAACCAGATCCACAAGAAGGGTCTGTACTACCTGATCTATTTCCGTTCGGAAGGGCCGGCGCTGGCCAAGATGGAGCGCGACATCTCGCTGAACGAGATGATCCTGCGCTCGCTGACACTGCACATCGACGCCAAGCTGGTCGATATCATGCTTCAGCTCGCTCAGGACGAGCATGCGGTCGCTCTGCACACGGCCAACGAAACCGACGATGGCGACATGGAAGGCGATGGTGGACGCCGTCCGCGCCGGCAGTCGCTTGAGGTTTCGGAAAGCTGAGACGATTGTTCCCGACGCGCCGTCCCGCCCGTTCTCGCCTGTGGTGCGGAGCGTGGCGACGGCAGCCGGCAAAATCGTTGACGCAGCGCCTACCAGGCTTGCACCGAGGCGCAAATCGGATGTAGAGTACATCTGTTCTGAAAGGCGAGGGAAGATAAGGCTTCTTACCCAACCTTTCACATCAGACAGGAGCGGCCCAATGGCTCTGCACAAACTGACGATCATCGGTCGTTTGGTCGGTGATGTTCGAGTGACCCCGTTCGCGAACGGCGGAAAAGTCGCGAAGTTCGGTCTCCCCATTAACTTCACACGGCGAAAGAAAAACCAAGAAACAGGCGAATGGGAAGGTGAAAGTTTCATCATCGACGTCGATTGCTTCAATCGTGAACATGGCGTCCAGCTGGCAGATCTGGTCTCACAGTACCTGAAAAAAGGGAGCCAGGTCTACGTTGAGGGACGCTTGAAACCGAACGAATTTGTCGATCGGAATGGCGTGAAAGTCTTCAAGCCCGTTCTGGTGGCGGACATCGTGGAGTTCCTCGACCGCCCAACCGACTACTCGGGATCGAGCGAAGGCGGAACCCGCACCTCAACAACACCCTCTCCGTCTCGCGGAGGGGCGCCTGTAGCACCAGCAGCCTCGAGACCGGCTCGAGCCTACGAAGACGAGGAGCCGGACATGCCAGCTCCCAGCGGACACCAGGAAGAAGACATCCCGTTCTGACCGCCCCGGCGCGGTCGGCAAGGCAGGTTGAACCATGGCGAAAGAACAACAGCCAGCGGCGAAGAAACTCCCCCAGAAGAAGGTCAAGCGGCGCAATCAGATTCCGCATGGCCCGCATGGGGGTATGCAACTGGTGCTGACCGAGGACGTGCAGCACCTGGGCAAGCAGGGCCATGTGGTCGAGGTGAGGAACGGTTACGGCCGCAACTACCTTGTGCCGCGCGGCCTGGCTGTGGTGCCGACGCCGCACAACCTGCGACTGCTGGAGCGGCACAAGATCCGCGTGCAGCAGGCGCGCGAGGCCAAGATCGCCGACCTGCGCAGTCTGTCCGAGCAGATTCAGCGCGTCGAGGCCATCAAGATCGAGGCGAACGCCAACGACGAGGGCCATCTGTACGGCTCCGTCGGCGCTCCCGAGATCGCCCGCGGTCTTCGCGCCAAGGGCCTGATGATCGAGCCGGAGATGGTCAAGATGGAGGGTGGTTCGATCAAGGAACTCGGCCTGTGGGAAGTCAGCCTGCACCTCGGCTTCGACATCGAGACCAAGGTCAAGATCGCGATCATCAAGTCTCAGGAAAAGAAATAATGGTTCGCCGCTTGCGGCTTAGCGGGGTCGAAAACCGCCAAGCCGCAAGCGGCGAAGATCGACCGGGCAGGAAGCCCAGCGCCCGCACAGGGAGGTGATCCATGTCCGCCGAACGCATCCTGACGGATCGTTTGCCTCCCCAGGCGCCCGAAGCCGAGAAGTCCGTCCTGGGCAGTATGCTCCGGG
>JBBSDR010000784.1:0-4402 GCA_038240465.1 Gemmatales bacterium | reverse complement strand
CTCGCCTTCAGTCCGGACGGCAAATGGTTCGCCAGTGGGAGTTACGACTTCACGGCGTGCATCTGGGATCTGGCCACACGCAAGGAGTTGCTTCGGATCAAGGGTCCCAAGGACACCGTGGACAGCGTTGCCTTCAGCCCCGATGGCCGCAAGCTGGCGACGGCCTCGCGCGATGGCCGGCTGAACGTTTGGGACGCGAGTACCGGCGAGATAACCGTGAGCCTTTCCGATGGTGAGACGGGACCAACCGCTGCGGCGTTCAGCCCGGATGGCCGATTGCTCGCCTGGACTGCCGGCAAAGGACGCCTGCGGGTCATCGAATCGACGGCGGGCAAGATGCTGAGTGAAACGCGGCTCGAGGCCGGCCGCGGGACGGCTGTGGCATTCAGTCCCGATGGCAAATTGCTGGCCCTCAGCGGCGACGATCCGCGTCCGCGGCTGATCGATCCAAAGACGGGGAAAGTCGTGCGGGTCCTGGTGGGCGGCGCCACGACTTATTCGGGCATCGCGTTCAGTCTGGACGGCCGGTTCATGGCTGCGTCAGGATGCGATCCGGGTGGCGTCTGGGTCTGGGATGTGTCCTCGGGCAAGGTCGTGTTCGTGCTGAAGAGCAACAAGATCGAGGCGCGCAGCGTGGCGTTCAGTCCCGACGGCAAGCGGCTGGCGGTCGCCTGGATGGACGGCTCCATCGGCATCGCCGACGCAACGAACGGGCAACTCCTGCTGACCCTGAAGGGACACGAGAAGGGCGTGTCCGCAGTGCGATTCAGCCCGGACGGCAAGTTACTGCTGAGCGGCGGTCTGGACAGCACGATTCGCATCTGGCCCGCGACCCAGCGATAGATGAGTGTTTCGTGGTTGAGGAGGAATCCATGACAGGCGTTGTCTGCACGGCGGGGTTTATCCCCGCCGGGACAAGCCCGGCGGCTCGCTCATCCTCACACCGGCAGATCGAGTAACCTGTCGGCACCTCTGTCCAGCAGTTGCTGCGCTACTCCCCGGCCAATAGTCTCGGCGTCATCAGGCGATCCGGAGGCGTCCGCCTCGATTCGCTGTTTCCCATTCGGGGACAGCACCGTCGCGCGCAGCCGCAGCACTCCGTCATGCACGACACCGAACGCGCCCATCGGCACCTGACAGCCGCCCCCCAGCGCGCGCAGAAATGCGCGCTCGGCCAGCACCGCCTGTTTCGTCGCCTCGTCGTTCAACGGCTCCAGCACGCGCCGCGTCTCGGCATCGTCCGTCCGAGTCTCCAGCCCCAGCGCTCCCTGACCGACAGCCGGCAGCATCCATGACGGGTCGAGAATCTCCGTGATGCGATCCACCAGCCCGAGACGCTGCAAGCCCGCTTCGGCCAGGATGGTCGCGTCGAGGTCCTGTTCCTCCAGCTTCCGCAGCCGGGTCTCGACGTTGCCGCGGATGTCAATCGTGTTCAGGTCGGGCCGGCGATGCAGCAACTGCGCGCGCCGCCGCAAGCTGCTCGACGCGACGACCGCTCCGGATGGCAGCGACGCGAAATCCTTGTGCTTGACTGACACCAGGGCGTCGCCAGTCGGCCCACGCGGCGGAACAGCGGCCAGCGTCAGTTCCGCGACGACAATCGTCGGCAGGTCCTTGAGGCTATGCACGGCGACATCGACGGTCCCAGCCAGCAGCGCTTTCTGGATCTCCTTGGTGAATAGTCCCTCGCCGCCGATGGCGGGCAGGGCCACGTCGCGGATGATGTCGCCCGACGTCTGGATCTCGACCAGTTTCACTTCGCGCGGCGCGATCAGGGGGCGCAGCAGACCGGCGACGTGATGGGCTTGCCACAACGCCAGGGGACTGCCACGAGTGCCGATACGGAGCGGGTTCATACCTGTGCCGCGCCCAGGGATTGCAACTTTTCGCGAAGCGCCTGTGTCACATTGGGGCGATCGGGCCTTCCTTCTAACCATTGATGCGACACGGGATCGCGCTCGGCCGCGTCAATGTTGAGCCAGACCGGCTTGAGACGATCCGCGTCCTGCATCGACCGTGGAAACAGGTGCCAGTGCAGATGGGGGACTTGATTGCCGAGCAACTCGTAATTCAACTTGTTCGGTTGATACGCCAGTTCGATGGCCTTCGCCAGCAGACACATTTCCTCGAGAAAAGCGGCCCGTTCGTCGTCGGCCAGTTGACTCAATTCGGTGGCGTGGCGGCGCGACACGAGGACGCAATAGCCCTCGTAGAACTGCCAGTTGCCAAGGAGGGCCACGGAGTGCGGAAAGTTCCAGATGACCTCGCCCGGACGCAACGCGGCGCGCGCGGCAAGTTTGTCGCAGAGAGGACAGGCTTCATCCATGAGGGGTCTCCGGAGGCGATCCCGGGAAAGTCTCGACGACCGTCGGCGCTGCCTCCTCCGGGTCCGGAGTGTGGCGCGCGAACAGGCGTGAGAAGAACCACTGGCCACTGACGGCGCCGATGCCGCCGCCGAGGACCGCGATGGACCGGCCGCTGTTGTCGGCCCCGTGGACGCCGGCTTCGAGAGGGGTCCTCTTGCGGAGCCGGGTGCGGAAGATACCGAGAACGAACCAGGCGCCGATCATGCCGCCCATGATGCCCAGACCGAGATAGAGGTTGGTCTGATCGACGGGCCGATTGTAGTCGAGCTTGGCGGCAATGTAGTCGACGGACTCGAGCAGCCCGGCGTTGGGATTGGGGCCGCTGCGAAGCTTGTTGCGGAGAGCGCTGAAGAAATGCTGTCCGGGGTTGTCGGGCTGGAATTTGCCGATCATCCGGCCCCTGAGATGGTCCTGATACCACTTGCCGAACAACGACTCTGTGCTCTCGCTGACCACGATCTGGATGTGGCGTGGCTCTTCGCAGATGAGCAGGAGAATGCCGTCGGTCTTCCCCAGTTGTTTCCCGGCCAGTTCGTCGAAGGCTTCCTTGCGCTGACTGGGGGCGTCGAGGTCGAATTTCTTCTTGATCTCCTCGGGGACCGTCTTGAGGGTATAGACCATGATCTGCTTGCCGGTGCGCTCGTGAATCTCCTTGATGCGCAACTGGGCCTGGCGAAAGGTCTCGTCGTTAAACAGTTTCGCGTCGTCATCGACCTGGGCAGCGCAGGGGAGCGCCGCCAGACACAACGCCAGCCAGGCGAGACGCGATACGTTCCTCATGGGAAGCACTCCGGAGGGCCGCTTGCTGCTTGGCGGGTTCCCACATGAGATGGGAACCCGCCAAGCAGCAAGCGGCGAAGACGTCAGAAATCGCCACCGCCACCCCAGTCGCCGCCGCCACCCATGTCGCCACCGCCGCCGCCCCAGTCGCCGCCACCGCCACCGCCACCATCGTCGCCGTAACTGCCGCCGTCGCCCGTGGAACTGGTGTCAGTGCCGTAGCCCCCGTCGCCCGATGAGTCGCCGCCCATGGCCGAGTTGCCAAAGCCGCCGCCGCCGCCGAAGAAGTGGTCGTACATCCACATCCCCGCCGCCGCGCCGAACAGGCCGCCCATCATGGAGGAGAAGAAGCCTCCGCCGCCTCCGCCGTAGCCGCCCCCGCCCCCGCCGCCTCCCGAGAAGCCTCGAATCACGGCGAAAATCAGCCAGACCCCGAGCAGGATGCACAATCCCATGCATAGCCAGCCGGGGATGCCGGTCCCGCCCCCCTGTCCGCGCCGATTGGGTGTGTTTGGCTGGCCCTTGTCATGGGCTTCGTAGGCACTGGTAACCCGATCCACTGCTTCTTCCAGGGCCTTGTCGTTGTCTTTTTCCTTGAGCAGTATCATCAGGCGATGACCGAGTCTGTCGCGTTCGTCCTCGGTAAAGGCACGTTTCTTCGTGTCATCGCCAACGAGGACCTGCACCCAGCTGGCTTCCTTGATCAGGAAAATGTAGACGCCATCGATTCGTTTGAATCGGGTCTGGCCCCAGCGGGTGAACAAGGTCTGGATGCCATGCTTTTCGTTTCTGTCCTTCTTTTCTTTTTCTTTCTTGTACTCGTCGCGGATGTCCTCAGGGACGTCCTTGTACGTCTCGATCACAAGGTCCTTCTTGTGCTTTCGCTTGACCTCGTCGATGCGCTGGTTCGCCTTCTTGACCGCGTCGGCGGAGAAGAATTCTCCCTTGTCGATGACGTCGGCGCGGACGGGAGTCGCAAGCGCGATCCAGCCGAGCAGGAAGGCCGGAAGCAATGGCCGGGTGATGAGACTGCCCATACGGATTGATCTCCCCGCTCATGGATTCGATCGAAACTGGTGCGTCATCCTTGCATTCGTCGGCCGCGCCCGATCCTTTACGCATTTCGTGACGGGCGGCTGTGTCCGCTCCTTTCTATCATTATCCATTGGGACACGGTGAAAGAAAACCCCCGAGACGTCGGCGGATCGGCGTCCTATCTCTGGAAGAGACCTGGGCGCCAAGGGAGAACGAACATG
>JBBSDR010000783.1:0-4404 GCA_038240465.1 Gemmatales bacterium | reverse complement strand
TTGCCGAGACAAAACCGGCGCAGCCGCCGCCCGCTCCCCAGGTGACTCCGCCCGCGGCACCCGTTCCGCCCGCGGCACCCGTTCCGCCGGCGGCAACCACTCCGCCCGCGCCGGTGAGTGCGCCTGCGGCAGCCGCGCCTCCTCCTGAACCTGCGAAGACGCCGGCGAAACCCCCGGCGAAACCTGCGGAAAAGCCCGCGGAGAAGCCTGCCGCCGCCCGGCCACAGACACCTCCGACGCCGCCGCCGGCTCCGGAGCAGCCCCGTCCGACGCCAGGGCGCAGCGATCGTCCGATGCGCAAGCTCGATGGCGGTGGCGGCGGTGGCGGCCCTCCCCGGCCCCAGGTCGTGAGGCCCCCGGAACGACGGCCTCAACCGCCGCCTGCCGGGTCGCGCCAGGCAGGCGGATCGCCCTCCCGCTTCGCCGCGCCGCCGCCTCAGCGGAACAAACCGGCGACCGAGGAGAAGAAGCCGCCTCCGGCCAAGCCGACCGGACCCGTGAAGCTGGCCAACATTCCGGCGGATATGGACACGAATCGTCCGATCCGCCTCGAGGACCTCCTCAAGCCGCCCAGCACCCGGCCCGTGACGATCGGTCCGGGAGGGGTGATTGTTCCTCCCGGCGAGGTCGTCCCCGAGGGGGGCGAGGAAGACGACGACAAGAAGGACGGCACCAAGAAGCCGCACCGCGGCGGCGGCGTTGCCGGACGCGATGCGCGCCATTCTCAGAGGCAGGCTCGCGCCAAGGAACGCGTAACCCGCAGCGATGGCCCCAAGGGACTCCTCGTCGATGACGATCGGCCCCAGACGCGCCATCTGCATCGCCAGAAACGTCCCAGGCTGATCACTCAGCCGCGCAAGGGCAAGGTGCCGATTGAACTGCCGGTCACGGTCCGCTCGCTGTCCGAGGCGATCGGTATGCAGTCGGGCAAGCTGCTCATGCAGCTGATTCAGCATGGCGCCCCGGACCGCATCACCATCAACTCGTCGCTCGATCCGGAGCTGGCCGAGGCGCTGGCCCTGGAGAACGGCTGCGAACTCGACGTCAAGCGGCCGCACGATGCCGAGGGCGAACTGATCAAGGAATCCGCGAAGCCGGACGACCCCGAGACGCTGGTCCTGCGCGCTCCGATCGTCACCATCATGGGACACGTCGATCACGGCAAAACGTCGCTGCTGGACCGCATTCGCGAGAAGTACGGCCTCAAGTCCGATATCGTCTCCACCGAGGCCGGCGGCATCACTCAGGTGCTGCGCGCCTGGCGGGTGGAGCGCGAAGGCAAACCGGTCACGTTCCTCGATACGCCGGGCCACGAGGCGTTCACAAAGATGCGGGCCCGCGGCGCCAACGTCACCGACATCGCGGTTATCGTCGTGGCCGCGACCGATGGCGTCATGCCGCAGACCGAGGAGGCCGTCAGCCACGCCAAGGCCGCCGAGGTGTCGATCATTGTTGCCATTAACAAGATCGACATGCCCAACGCCAACATTCCCCGCACTGAGCGCCGGCTCTACGACCTGGGTTTGCTGCCTGACACCATGGGCGGCGATGTGCAGTTCGTCCACACCAGCGCCATCACCGGACAGGGCATCGCCGAACTGCTGGACACGATTTCGCTGGTGGCCGAGTTCAACGAGTTGAAGGCCAACCCGAACAAGCCGGCCCAGGGGACCTGTCTGGAGGCATCGGTCAACGAAGGCGAGGGCGTGATGGCCACTCTCCTCGTGCGCGACGGCACGTTGCGTCGCGGCGATGCGCTGCTCTGCGGAGCGGCTCATGGCCGAATCCGGGCGATGTACAACGACCTCGGCATGCCGATCGAGGAAGCGGGGCCAAGTATGCCTTGCCGGGTGACTGGCCTGGACGAGATCCCCAATGCCGACGATCCGTTCGTCGTCGTCGAGGACCTCATGGTGGCCCGCGAAATTTCCGAGAAGCGCAAGACCAAGGTCCAGGAAGCCAGCCTCAAGGGACGCGATCCGATGTCCCTCGAGTCGATCATGCTGGCCAAGGTGACCGAACTGAAGATCATCCTCAAGGCGGATGTGAAGGGTTCGGTCGAGGCGATCAAGAAGGAACTCGAGAAGCTGCAGCACGACGAGGTGCGCGTCCGCATCCTGCACACGGGCATCGGCGCGATCAACGAGAGCGACGTGACGCTGGCGATGATCTCGCCGTCGGACACGCTGCTGGTCGGCTTCAACGTGGTGCCGGACGATGCGGCGAGTACTCTGGCCGATGCTCGCGGCATCAAGATCCACGAGTACAAGATCATCTACGAGTTGACCGGCGACATCCGCTCGGCCCTGGAAGGCAAGCTGAAGCCGCGCGAGGAGATGGTCCACCTGGGCCGGGCGGTCGTCCGCGAGACGTTCAAGATCAGCCGGGTCGGCACGATCGCGGGCTGTCGCGTGACGCAGGGGACGATGGAGCGCTCGGCGAAGGTGCGCGTGATTCGCAGCGGCGTGGTGATCTATCCGCCGGCGGACCGCTCGGCTGGCCTGGATTCGCTGAAGCGATTCAAGGAAGATGTCCGGGAAGTGTCTCAGGGCTTCGAGTGCGGCCTCAAGATAAACGGCTACGACGACATCAAGGTCGATGATGTCATCGAGTGCTACCGGATCGATCAGGTACTTCGGACTTTGTCCTAAGTTGTGAATTTGTTGAGTTGTGTATTTTTGAATTTGTTTATAACGAGTCTCGTTTCACGGGATCGTTCTTATCAAATTCACAAATTCACAAATTCACAAATCAACAAATATGAACGTCGGTTCCCTCCAGGTTCGTTTGCTGGTGCGTCAGGCGCGGAGCCTCAAGGACAAGCGCCAGGTCGTGCAGAGCATCAAGGACCGCTTGCGAAACGAGTTCAACGTCTCGGTCGCGGAGGTCGATGAGCTGGACAACCGGCAGACGATCGTCCTCGGAGTGGCAGCCGTCGCGGTGGAAGCGAGTTTGGTTCGATCGACGCTGGACGCGATCGTCAACGCCTTGCGGGTCCATCCCGTGGCAGAGTTCGTCAACTACGAAATGGACCTGTAGCCCACCCCAAAGCGGAGGGCAAGCACCATGAAAACGCATCGACTTGCCCGCATTGCCGAGGCCATTCGCGAAGTCGCCAGCGAGACGATCCTGTTCGAGATGCGCGATCCGCGCATCAAGGGCGTGACCGTGACGCGAGCGGAAGTGTCCGGAGATTTGCAGCACGCCAAGGTCTACGTCTCGATCATGGGCAGTGAAAACGAGCAGAAGTTGTGCATGTTCGGCCTGCGCAATGCGGCCGGGTTCGTCCAGGCCAAACTCGCGAAACGCCTGGAGACGCGCTTCACTCCGGTCCTCACGTTTGTCCTCGATCATGGCGTGAAGCACAGCATCGAAGTGACGCGGCTTATCAACGAGGCTCTCGGAAAGACGCCTGGCCAGGGCGACGAAGACAGTTCCGCGCCGGCCGAGGACGATTCTGCTGACGGAACGGCGGAAGAGCATCCTGCGGGCAACTGATCAAGGATTGTCGATTGATGCTTGATGATTGATGATTCAAGGAATCGACAATCATCAAGCATCAATCGACAATCATCATCCCACCCAGGGGGTCCTGACTCACTCATGGCCACGACGACCAACAAGCAACGACTGCTGACCCACATTTTCACGGCCCTGAAGAAGAATGGTGAGGCCGCCGATCAGGAAACGCGGCCGGTCATGGAGCAATTGCTCTACGGGATCTGCCGGGAAAACGCCACCCGCGAGCAGGCCGACACGGCCTATCAAAACCTGCGCTCCCAGTTCTACGACTGGAACGAGATGCGCGTGAGTTCCGTTCACGAGGTCGCCGAAACTCTCGACGGCCTGCCCGGCGCCGAACAGCGCGCCGAGCGGGTCATCGCGCTGCTTCAGGAGGTATTCGAGGCCACCTTCTCCTTCGATTTGGAGTCGATGCACAAGAAGGGTGTCAAGCAGGCGGTCAAGACGCTGGCTCGCTACCAGGGCGTCAACGACTACACCAGTTCCTGGGTCGTGCAGCAGTCGCTGGGCGGTCATGCGGTCCCGCTGGACATCGTCAGCCTGCGTGTGACGCGCCGCCTCGGTTTGCTCGACCGCGAGCAGGAAGACCATGAGACGCTCCGCACCAGTCTGGAGCATCTGGTCCCCAAGGCGAAGGGCGCTCTGTTCTGCGAGTTGATCAGCTTCCTCGGTCATGAATTCTGCTGGGAGAACGAACCGAACTGCGCCGCCTGTCCGATGGTGGGCGAGTGCATGACCGGCCAGGATGCCGCCGCGTCCGAGATGGCCGCCGCGCGGGCGACACGAGCCAAGCCGCGGTAGAACGGTTAGCCGCGACGCGGAGTCCTCGGAGCGGAGCGCGTCCCCCGTTATCGCAAAACGCGCTCCGCTCGAAGACTCGCG
>JBBSDR010000782.1:0-4406 GCA_038240465.1 Gemmatales bacterium | reverse complement strand
TCGCCTTGTCGAACGCCTCACGACCGATGACTACTGGCGCGTCCGCCAGGAAATCGCCCGCGTCCTGGCGCACTTTACTCCCGCCACCATCGCTCCCGTTCTGCTCAACACCCTCTGCGAGGACGGCGACTCTGACGTCCAGACCGAATGCGCCTCGTCGCTCGAAAAGCACATGCAGAGCCTGGGCGGCTATCCGGCGGAGATGCGCCGGCCGCGCTTCACTCTCATCAAGGAGGGCCAGCAGCGCGTCACGCGCCTCCGCGCCGGCCTCTGTCCGCAGTTGTCCGCCTGGCTCCAGGACCGCGTCGATTCCGACGTCGATATCGAGGAGCTGAAGAAGTTCGGCGCCATCATGACCCTCGAGGCCCAGGCCGGGCAGCTGCCGCGCGCTTACGAGGTCGATGCATTGATCGACGACGTCTGGAAAGTCCTCAACGGCAAACCGCCCCGGGCTGTCGTCATCGTCGGCGAATCCGGCGCCGGCAAGACCGCCATCATTTACGAGATGACCCATCGCCTCGCTGCCCAGGGCTGGTACTTCCTGCGCGTCTCGCCGGCTGACTTCCTCGTCGGCACGGTCTACCTCGGCGAATGGGAGACGAAACTCCGCAACCTCGTCCTCGCCGCCAAGCAGCCGCGCAAGGTCATCCTGTATGTACCCAATCTCGAAGAGCTGGCCTCCATCGGCATGACCTCCAAGAGCGACAGCAACGTCGCGACGGCCCTGGCGCCACACATCGAGCGCGGCGACGTGGCGATTATCGGCGAATCGACTCCGGAGTCTTTTCGCAAGGGACTCGGCGCCATTCGCTCGCTCCGCCGCCTTTTCCACGCCGTCCAGGTGCCGGCCACCGAGAACGAGGAGACGCGCGACATCCTGCGCTGCGTGGCTGAGGAGTCCGGCCTCGACGTACCCGAAATAGTCCTCGATCGGCTGATGGAACTGGCCGACTTCTACTCGTCGGGGAGCGTTCAGCCCGGCCGCAGCGTCGGCCTGATGCGCCGCGTTCTCGGCAACGCCGCCTCCCAGAAGGGACCGATCACCGATCGTCATGTCCTCTCAACCATCTCGACCTCGACCGGCATTCCCGTCGATTTCCTCGACGACAGCGTGCCGCTGGATCGAACGATTGTCCGCGCCCACTTCGAGAGCCGGGTCATGGGCCAGCCTGAAGCAGTGGAAGCTGTTCTCGATTTGGTGACGCTCGTCAAGGCCGGCTTGACCGATCCGAACAAGCCGTTCGGCGTCATGATGTTCGTCGGCCCCACCGGCGTCGGCAAGACGGAACTGGCTCGCGCCCTGGCCGAGTTGCTGTTCGGCGATCCGTCGCGGATGACGCGCCTCGATATGAGCGAATATGCGACTTACGAAGCCTTTGAGCGCCTCATCGGCCAGGGGTCGAATCCGGGCTTGCTGACGTCCACGGTGCGCGAACGGCCGTTCTCGGTGCTGCTGTTTGACGAGATCGAGAAGGCGCATCTGAACGTCTTCGATCTCTGCTTGCAGGTCTTCGACGCCGGCCGGCTGACCGATGCCCAGGGGCGCACGGCCGACTTCCGGCGAACGATCATCATCCTGACGTCGAACGTCGGCAACCGCATCGCGACGGAAGCGCCGGTCGGCTTCGGCCGGGGGGTGCCGCCGCCGCCGGACAGCACGGTGACGATGCGCGAGTTGGCCCGCTCGTTTCGGCCCGAGTTCCTCAACCGCATCGATCGTGTCGTGCAGTTTCGGCCCCTTTCCGCCGAGACGGCCGAGAAGATCGCCCGCCGGGAAGTGAGCCGGGTCCTCGAACGCAGCGGCATCGCTCGCCGCAAGCTGGTCGTCGATGTCGAGCCATCGGTGTTTCCACTGCTCCTGCGCGAGGGTTATTCCCCGGCCTATGGCGCGCGCCCTCTCAAGCGCACGGTCGAGCGCCTGGTGCTGCTGCCGGTGGCGCGGGCCATCGCCTCGGGCGAGGCAGCGCCGGCGTCGCTGTTGCGGCTGGTGTCGCGGGGCAATCGCGTCGAGGTGGCCATCGAGCCGCCGGAGTCGGTCGAGACGCCGATGCCGGAACACGCGCCGCCGTCGGCGCGGGCAGCCTCGGTCCACGAACAGGTCTTGCAGCTGCGGCAGCAGTGGACCAACCTGCGCGAGCGGGCCGCACCGCTGTCGGCACGCAAATCGACGCTGCTCGATCTGCTGGCGGCAGCTGGGGCGTGGGAGGACCGCGCCACTGCCGAGACGCGCTCCGACGAGGTCTTTCGCATCGACGGCATGCTCGCGGCCCTGGGCCGGCTCGATCAGGAGTTGCAACGGCTCGAAGAGAAGCTGGAGAAGAAACTCTCCGATCGCGAGTTGATTCGCCTCGAAGAACAACTGGACGCGCTGTGCGGGCGGATTCGACATGTTGGCGTTCTGGTAGTCTCGCGCGATCCGCGTGAGCTGGGCGATGCGCTGGTGGTGCTGGCGCGAGTCGGACCGCAGCGCGGCGACATGGACGGCGTCGGCCGGCTCGGACGCATGTATCAGATGCTGGCCGAGCGCATGGCGATGGAAGCGAAGGTCCTCGACGATCACCGCACGACCGATCCGGTGGAGGACGTCGTGGTGTTGCAGGTGACGGGCGCGGGGGCCTTCGCTCTGCTGGCGCGGGAGCAGGGACTGCACTATGTGATCCAGGCCCGGACCGAGGCCGCCGACGGCAAGCGCGCGACGCAGCGCGAGGTGGTGCGCGTCGAGGTCTATCCGCTGCAATCCGTGGAGCCGGGCCTGGGCCGCGACGAGGTCCGCGCGGAAGTGCGTCCGCTGGGCGAGGTCGAGATTCGGCTGCTGGAACGGCCGCGCTTCGAGGTCCATCTATCGCATCAGCCGACGATGACGACGCTGCGAGCCTGGACGGACCTCTCGCGCACGGAGGCGGTGGAACAGTTGCGGCCACTGTTGCACGCGCGAGTGGCAGCGGCGGCGAGCAAGGAGGGGACGAGCGGTCAGGTGGTGCGCCGCTACACCCTGAGTCCGGCGCCGCTGGTCCGCGATACGCTATCGGGCAAGACGACAGGCCGTCTCGATGAAGTGCTGGATGGCCACCTCGATCAATTCTTTACGGCCGACAGCACGCGCGAGGACGACCTGGGAACCTGAACGAGAGGAAGAGACGAAAGCCGCCCCTTGCGCACTTCCTCGGTGCTGACCAGGACGACGTGAGCGTCGAGATAGCACGGCGTCACCTTGCCATCCAGCGCCCGCCACAGCGCTCCGCCCGGCCCCTGCGTCTCGAGCAGGAACCAGTCTGTTCCTCGGTCGAGGACATGCGCCAGACGTTCGCGCCAGTCTGCCTCGCAGGCCGTGACGCGCTGACTGTCCACCAGTATCTCGGGCGGATAGAAGAAGCCGCGCGTATCGACATAACAGCGCCCGCGCTCGGGACCGCGCCGCCAGACGAGATACGCGCCGTAATTGGGATTGCTGAAGAAATTGCCACGAATGTCCTCATGTTCGATGAAGTCGAGTGCCGCCTCGGGCCAGTCCTTGCCGTGCGATCGCGGTATCAGGGAAGCCAGAGGAAGCAACAATAAGAGGACGGCAGCCCACAGCGGCTGAAAGCGAAACGCCGGCGCCGATAGCACTCGCTTCGCCGACCGCTCCAGACGCCAGAGAAGCGAGGGAACGTGGCGCGGCGCTGCCCGGCGATAGAGAGCGACGACGTGCGGCACACCCACCGCGAGCATCACGAGCAAGAAGTCCGGCGCGCTGCGATAAGCGTAGCTCGCCAGCAAGGCCAGGCCCGCGAGCAAGGCGAGTTCCCACAGCCGATAAGCGCGCCCGTGACAGAGGACTGTCACCAGCACGAGAGCGGCGACGAGATAGATGAGGCCCGCGAAATGGGGCGGGCGCAGGACGTGCCAGTGCAGCGGCAGCATCTCGACGAAGCCGCGCATGATCGGATGAGCAAGGTCCGGATTGAAGGTGTAGCGCAGCCGCTCGATAGGGCCGGGACAGACGAGCGACGCCAGCAGGCCAAGACCGCCGACGATGGTCAGACGCCAGCACGCCGAACGGTCCAGGGGAGGATTGAGCCTGAACCAGCGGTTCAGCCATTCCCAGCCGATGGCGCCGGCGAGCAGTCCCTGGCCGGTGATGACGCCGGGATGCGTGTTGGCCCAGATCAGCATCAGCAGCGGCGTCGCCCACGGCAGCGGCCGCCGGCCGGTACAGTGATCGTGCAGCCAGCCCGACAGCAGCAGCAGACCGATCGTCGTGCAGCAGAATGGCCGTAGGTTCCACGTCGGCATAAGCGCGAGAATGGCAACGGCAAGCGATAGATAGACGGTGTGCCAGCCGGCCCCCTCGCGCCGCAGCCGTCTGCCGACGAGCAGCAACGGCGTGATGACACAGAGGACTTTGAGGAAGTGCAGTCCCGAGT
>JBBSDR010000781.1:0-4412 GCA_038240465.1 Gemmatales bacterium | reverse complement strand
GCGCCGCTGGTGGAGGAGCGGCCGCGCGCTTCTGCTGCTTGGCGCTCTGTTGCTGCCAGGCCTGGCGGCCGCCGAGACGCAAACCGAGATCGAGGAAAAATTGCACAAGGTGCAGGCGGATGTGACCGCGCTCAAGGAACGCCTCGACCGGCAACGAACTTTGCGCCTCGATGCCTGGGCCGAGTTGCTGGCACCGGCGGGAAGCGAGGGACTCACGCCCCAGGGCCACAAACTGCGCGGCTGGGAGGAGACGGCCATGGAGCGCATGCGCAGCCTTCTCGTCGCCACCTTCACCGCTCGCCGCGCTGTCGCCGATGCGGATCATCTCCTGGTCGAGGCGCAGCGCGAGCGCGAAGAACTGTCGCGCGCGGCCCTGCGGACGCGGCTCGGCGGCTGGGGTTACACGCTGCTGCGCGTCGGCCTGTGTTTGCTGCTGTGCCTGGGGCCGCTCGGGTTATTGCTGTGGGCGAGGCGTGGACTTAAACGGCGGTTGGCCGAGAATGCGCGCACCTGTCCGCGCTGTCTGGCGCGCGACAAGTTGCAGGTCCGCAAGAGTCCGCGTCAGGACGCGCTTTATCCGGACGCGCGCCACGTCGAATGCACCAGTTGCCGGCACGAGTTCCGCGAACGCCATCGCAAATTGGCCCGGATGTGCTTCCCGACCGTGGGCATCCGCAACAGCGGCAAGACACGCTGGCTCGGCACGACTTACTTGCAGGTGGTCAACGCCCAGACGCCGGCGGCCGTCATGGTGCAGGCCGCGCCGTCGCTGGCCGAACAGCAGGAGTTCGCCGAGGTGCTGCGCCAGATCGTCGAGGCGGAGGACACCGCGCCGACGGTCCACGACATCTATCTGCCTGCCCCCCTGACGCTCCATCTGGAGGATCGCGACAGTTGGGGCGAGAAGCAGGCGCTGATCAACCTGTTCGACTTCAGCGGTGAAGTGATGAACCGCGACATCGACGTCGATCTGCTGCGTCGCCGGGCGCTGCTGATGGACGGCTTCGTCCTGTTTCTCGATCCAACGCAGGTTCGCGGCGGCATGCTCGAGCAGCAGCGCGACGCGCTGCGCCGCTTTCACGACGACCTGCGCGACATGCGCAAACTGGAACCGGGACAACGAGTGACGACACCGGTGGCGGTGTGTCTATCGCGGCTCGATCTGATTCTTCACGAGAGTCCGTTTGGTCCGCTGGCGGGGGAGTGGCTGGAACAGATGCGGGCGACGGCGAACATGCCGGCCAGCCTGGCGACGCTGCAACTGCGGTCGCAACTGTGTGCGGAGGCGTTGCCGTTCATGTTCCAGGGCTGGGACGTGGGCCGCGAGTTGCGCGAGCGCTTCGGCGGGGCGGTGCAGTTCTTTCCGCTGACGTCGGTCGGGTTGCGCGAAGACCTCGGCTGGGACGAGGGCAGCATCGCGGGCAGTGGCTTCGAGCCGTTCGGGCTATTCGAGCCGCTCCTTTGGCTGCTGCATCGGCAGGGCTACTGCGTCCTCTGACCCTCATTCCCACGTTCTGCGAACCCCACCTCGTTCCCACGCTCCGCGTGGGAACGGCTCTTCCGACGCTCTGCGTCGCGCGAGGTAAGCGGGTAGCCCGCCAAGCCAGGTCTCAGCATGCGGGGCGGACGCCGCGGTGATAGAACGCATACTGCTGTTCTTCCGTCGGCGCCTTGAACGTCGGCGTTCGGCCCGGATGCTGCGGCAACTGCGGCACCTCGCCGCGCATCAGTTTCTGGATCACTTCGCTCCACAACTCCAGCCGATTGAAGAACGACAGCAACCGCAGACGGTGGTGATTGGACCCGCGCGGGACCGGCCACTTCTTCTGAGCGCAGACCGCTCCTTCATCGACCTTCGCCGCCATCCAGTGAATGGTGACGCCCGTCTCGCGTTCGCCGTTGGCGAGTTGCCAGAACTCCGTGCCGCCGCCGCGATACTCGGGCAACAGCGACGAATGAGCGTTGAGGAACCCCAGCCGCGCCGTCGCCAGGAGCCGGCTCGACAGGATGCGCGTTCCGAGGCCGATGACCACGTCGGGCGCTTCCCGGCTGAGCGAGCCGATGGTCTCGTCGCTGTTGAGGCTCGGCGTCTGGATCAGTGGAATGCCATGTTCCTTCGCCACGTCCGGCAGTTTCCGCAGCAACGGCCGGCCGGATGACCGCGACGGCAGAGAGAAGCCGCACATCCACGGCAGCAGCGACGGAGCGATCCTCTCCAGGGTGTAGAGGAAGCTCATTTCCGAAATGCCGAACAGCTTCCGGAACGCCTTGAAGCAATAGTGGCGCGGCATCGACCAGGCGAGGCCGAGATGCTGGCGAAAGGCCGCCCTGCTGCTGAACCAGCGTGGCTTCGGCGGCGCGGGAGCGGCTTTCTTGCGGCTGACGGTCTGCATCGTGTCGAAGTAAATCTTCTCGACGCACAGCCCGGCCGACTCGATCAGGTAGGCGATTGTCGTGCCGCTCTCAATGACGGAACCAGTCACGACGGTGAAACGCGGCGCGGTCATGGTCAGGCAGCCTCCTCGTGATGCAGCGGCGAACGACTGTCCGTCAGATGACGCCAGACTTCTTCCAGCGTCGCGCCGACGGCCCCCAGGCCGAGGGCGTCTTCGACCAGGCCGAAGCAGCGCTCGCGGAACTGTTCCACCATCTCTTCCTTCGGGAAATAGCGGTTGATGCCGATCTCGGACGAGTGAATCATCGCCACCCACACCGGGACGTCGTCGCGCTTCAACTGCTGCAGACAGGCTCGCAGTTGACGCCGGCTCATGGTCGTCGGCCTCAGCCAGAGGACGCCGGCGGGCAAACCCACGAAGCGGCGCAGACGGCGGCCCACCTTGGCGGCGAAGGTTCGCGACAACGCATGGCCGCGATCGGGATGGAAGGAGGCGCCGACGGGCAGTTCCAGCACATCGCCGTCGTTGCACGGCTCAAGCGAGTTGCCGGCGAGATAGTGCGGCTGGCGCGGAGCGTGGCGAAAGTCCGGACCGGACAGCAGCGGAAACGCCGCTTCGCCCCAACTGATGCCGGGCGTCATGGTGGAATCGACGCGGATGCCGCAGTTGCGCAGCGAGCGGACCGAGGCGCCGTTGAGCGACCAGCGGCCGCCGCGATACGACACTGGCCGGACGCCCAGCTCGCGTTCGAGGGCGGTGCAGGTGTGGTCGAGCATCTGCTCCTCGACGGCCTGTCCGAGTTGATGCGCACAGGCATGGATGGCAGGCTGGCCGAGATCGGGGACGGCGAACGGCCAGGACCGCGTCCAGGTATGGAAGTGAGCGCCGATTTCCGCGCGGCCGGTGTCGAGGATCTGTTCGAGAATGCGCGCGGACCTGCGATGCTCGGCGACCTCGCTGGTCGTCAGGTAGGTCGGCCTGGCGCCGCGGACCATCAGTTCGCGATGGAACTCGAGCAGCCGGTCGAAGTGGCTGAAGCCGAGCGTGGCCCGGTTTTCCCAGAGGTTGTCTGGCTCGGTGTCGAGGGTGAAGCAAAAAAAAGGGGGACTCAGAGCGGAAGGCATCCGTCATGCTCCTTCCCGGGAGACGTTGGCTCATCCTTGAGGCGGCAGTCTACAGGGGAGCAACGCAACGGGTCAACACCAGCCCGCCCAGCCGGGACAATCTCCGGCGCCGCGAGAATCTCCTTGTCATCGCGAAACAGTCTGGTAGCCTCTGTGAATCGCGTCGAGCGAGTGGACCCGGCGGAAGAGATTATTCGCAAAGAGTTCTTCGCGGACCGCCGAGTTCAGCCGACGAGGAGAAATCACATGCGTGGCTTCCTGGTGTTCTGCGGGCTTGGATTGATGGCGTCTACCGTTTCGGCTCAGGAGAAGCCGCCGGAGGTCGCGGGCTTCGTCAAACAACTCGGCAGCACGTTTGACGTCGAGAAGGGCGCTGCCGGCCTGGGCAATCTCGGCTACAAGGGGCTGGGGGCGATGCCGGACCTGGCCACAGCCCTGAAGAAGGGGAAATTCCAGGGCGAGCGGACAGCCATCGCCAACGCCATGAGCAAGATCCTTAGCGCTACCCGGACGGAAGAGGCCACCCTCCGCGCCCAGTTGAAGGAAACGAAAAACCCCAAGGAACGGGCCAGCCTCAACGTCAAGCTCGATCAGATCAACAAGAGTCTGCTCTCGTCGGCGAAGGACCTGGCCGACGCTCTCACCAACGTGGTCAAGTTCAACGATGACCAGTTGGCCGTCATCAAGGCCATCGGCGCCGCCGGGCCGTCTGGCGCCTCGGCATCGATGGCGCTGGGCGATTTTCTCAAGGCGAATGCGTTTGCCAAGGTCAAGGTAGAGGCGTGCAAGGTGCTGGGCGATCTCGGCCCGGCCGCCAGGGACGCGATTCCGGCCCTGGAAACGGCATCCAAGACCGGCTTCCTCGAAGTCCGGGACGCCGCCAAGGATGCGC
>JBBSDR010000780.1:0-4417 GCA_038240465.1 Gemmatales bacterium | reverse complement strand
CCCCCCCCCCCCCCCTCGCCTGCGATCCCGGCGGGTGCGGTCACGATGTCGGCGCCGCTTCGCTCTTGAGAGCGGAGCGGATCGTTTCGGCCAACAGGGTGCTGCTGAACGGCTTCATCAGGAAAGCGCAGGCGCCGAGTTCGCGCGCTCGATCCGGATCGATCTGCTCGCTGAATCCCGAGATCATGATTACCGGCAGGTCCGCGCGAAGATGTAGCAACTGGCGCACCACCTCCGCGCCCGTCATTCGCGGCATCGTCTGGTCGGTGATGACCAGGTCGAAACGCGCCGGATCGGCCCGGAATCGCTCCAGTGCCTCGGGACTGCTGTTAAACGTCTCCACCTCGTAGCCCAGCCGGCGCAGCAGGATGCCGGCCCAGTTGAGGATGAAATCCTCATCGTCGATCACCAGGATGCGCCCCTTACCGCCCACCGGCGCGGCGGCCGGGTTGCTTCCCTTGGCCGTCGTCATGGCCGCCCGCGGCAGATAGATCTCGAAGCGCGTCCCGGCCTCCGGATCGCTCTCGACGTGGATCGTGCCGTCGAGTCCCTCGACGATGCCCAGCACGACGGCCAGCCCCATGCCGGTCCCCTCGCCGGCCCCCTTGGTGGTGAAGAACGGATCGAAGATACGCTCCTTTACTTCCGCAGTCATGCCGTGGCCCGTGTCGCTCACCGTCAGGCAGTAGTACGAGCCAGGCGCCAGGATTGGCGGCCGCGCCGGCCTGTCGGAATGCTCCACCGGCTCGATGGCCAGCGTCAGCGTGCCGCCGTGGGCGCGCATCGCGTGGGCGGCATTGCCACACAGGTTCACGATCACCTGATGAAGCTGTGTCGGATCGGCCTGAACGATGGCGGGGACGTCCGGGTGATGCTGGCGGATTTCGACTGTCGCCGGGATGGACGCCCTGACCAGCGGCAACGCTTCCTGGACGACGCGGCGCAGATCAATCGGGAGCCGCTCCAATTCGCGTTTGCGGCTGAAAGCGAGGATCTGCTTGACCAGGCCCGAGGCGCGTTCGGTCAACTGGAGGACCTGGGTCAGGTTGGCGGCCTCCACGCTGTCGGGCGGGACCGATGTCAGTGCCAGGTCGGTGAAGCCGCGAATCCCCGTCAAAATGTTGTTGAAGTCATGGGCCACTCCGCCGGCCAGCGTTCCCAGCGCCTCCATCTTCTGGGCCTGGCGCATCTGGCGTTCCAGCCGAAGCCGATCTTCTTCGCCCCGCTTGCGCTCGGTGAGGTCGCGCAGGATCTCGACCAGCAGAAAACGCTGGCCCACCTGCATCACACTCACGCCGAGTTCGACCGGAAACGTCGTGCCGTCCTTGCGCTGGCCCAGCAGTTCGATGCGTTCGCCTTGCGTGGCGGAGCCGGCTCGCGCCAGTGCCTGGACCAGCAACCGGCCGTGCTCCTCGTGCTGCGCCGGCGGGAACAGACAAAGAACGTCTTTGCCCAGCACTTCCGACGCGGCGCAGCCGAACATTTTCTCAGCCGCAGGATTGAACGTGTCGATGACACCGTCCGGCGCGACGACGAGAATGGCGTCGATAGCTCCCGCGACGACGGCCCGCAGACGGGATTCGCTCTCCTGAAGGGCGGCCGTTCGCTCGGCTACCGCGTGTTCCAGTTCGTCGGCGTATTGCTGGACCTGCTCGGCGAATGCGCGCTGGACATGGTGGATCAACTCGGCGGGATCGCCGAGTTTCTCGACGTAGGCGAAAGCGCCACAGTTGACGGCTTCCTTGGCCGAGCCGAACGAACCGTAGCCGGTGTAGATGATGACGCGGACGCGCGGATTGACGCTCCGAAGCTGTTCGACCAGTTGCGTCCCTTCCTGGTCCGGCAGACGGAGGTCAATGACGGCGGCGACATGGTCCTGGTGGCTGGCCGCGCGAAGGGCATCGGCGGCGGTGCGGCAGGCGCTAACAGTGAAGCCTTCGTCGGCGAGGATGTCGCTCAGCGTTCGGAGCTGGGCCAGGTCATCCTCGACGATCAACAGGCGTGAGAGACTCGAACGCCTGGCAAGATCGGTCGGTAGCATCCGTGTGCGGGTCCTTCATCCAGACGGTTCAATTCGCCGAGCCATCCTCTCAGGAAAATCCGAAATCCGAAATCCGAAATCCGAAATCAAGGCAATCACTCACTCGGACATCCGACTCTATTCCGGCTTTTGCAATGTTTCGGATTTCGGATTTCGGATTTCGGATTTTTCAGGAGTTGGCAACAGCACCTGAAACGTCGCTCCTCGGGGGCGATCCAGATACTCCAGCGTGCCGCCGTGCCGCTGGACGATCTGACGCGAGATGTACAGCCCCAAACCAGTTCCCTTGATCTTCGTGCTGAAAAGCGGCTCGAAGAGGGACGGTTGCTGCGCGGCTGGCACCCCGGGGCCATCATCTTGAACGATCACGCTAGCATAGTCAGCCTCATGGCAAGCAGCCACTGAAATCACGCCTCGAGGACCAGCCGCGTCGAGTGCGTTCTTCACGAGATTGTCCAGCACCTGCCGCAGTTGCACCTTGTCGGCGAACAAAACGAACGGGTCGGGCGAAACCGTCACGCTCCAGGTCACCCCCTCCGCGGGATGCAAACGGCGGAACACGTCCCGGACCATGTCGCCGACATCGACAGGCTCGCGCATCGGTTCCGTGGCACGCGATACCTCGAGCAGGTTGCTGATGATGCGATCGCTGGCGCCGATTTCCTGGTCGATAATTTCGAGATACTCGCTCCAGCGCGCCGGGTCAGTGGAACCGCGGCGGCGCAGCAGATAGACAGCATTGCGGATCGCTCCCAGAGGATTGCGCAACTCGTGAGCGATACTCGCCCCCATTTGGCCAAGGGCCGTCAACCGGGTCGTCCGCACCAGTTGATTGCGAACGCGCGACAACTCCTCCTCGACCAGTTCCTTCTCGCGCGCCTGGCGGCGGAGCACTTCCTCTTCGGCCTGTTTTCGTTCGCTCACGTCGCGGAAATTGCAGACAATGCCGGCCACACTCGGTTCGTGAAGCAGGTTGCAAGCGACGCATTCGATCCAGAGATAGCGGCCGTCCTCCGTGCGGATGCGACACTCCCGTTGCAGGACCCGGCCCGGTTCGGCCAGGACCAAGGCCAGGTCGTGCAAGGTTGCCTCTCGTTCATCGGGATGGACACCCTCGAAGACATTTACAGGCGGAACGCCTTCGCCGGTCCGGCCCACGATGCGGCGAACCGAGGGAGCATTGTAGATCAATCGTCCCTCGCCGCTGATGATGCTGATCCCATCCCACGAGTGTTCGATCAGCGCCCGGAACCGTTGCTCGCTGGCCTGGAGCGACACCTCAATTCGCTTGCGCTCCGTGATGTCCTCGAAGACGCCGAGAACGCCGATGACCTTGCCCTGGGCGTCGTGCAGAGGCACCTTGGTCGTGTCGAGCCAGCCGAGGGTGCCGTCGGGCAGGTGCAGCGGCTCGATGATGTGATATTCCGGAGTGTCGGTTGCCATGACGCAGCGGTCCCAACTCTGGAAGTGAGCCACTTCCTCATCGGTCGAAGGCAGGTCGTGGTCCGTCTTGCCGACGATGTCCGCTGGTGCCGCCACACCGGCGATGCGAGCCGCGTTCTGATTGCAGCCCATGTAGACGCAGTGGGTGTCCTTCCAGAAGACGGATTGAGGAATCGTATCGAGGACGAGGCGCAGCATTTCCTGCGAGGCGCGGAGGGTCTCTTCGGCCTGCTTGCGCTGGGTGATGTCGGTGAAAGTGGCGATGATGCTGTGGACCGTGCCGTCCGGAGCCATGAGCGGAACGCCGCAGACAATGACGTCGCGGCGGCCTCCGTGCCGGCCCACCAGTTCGGCCTCGTAGGTCGATGCTTCTCCGCGCCAGCGGCGCACATGTTCTTCGCGGACGCGCGTCAGGCTCTCCTCGGTGAAGAAGCTGTGGAACGTCTCGCCGGCCAGCGACCGGGCGTCCGGCACCTCGAGCATGGCGCACAGGGCCGGGTTGATGTGCAGCGTTTCGCCGTCGGGGTTGACGTGCCAGAAACCGATGTGGCTGTATTCCGCGAGGGTGCGAAACCGCTGCTGGCTCGCTCGCAGTTGCTCCTCGACCCGGCGTCGCTCGAAGAAGACGGCGGCCAGCAGCAGAGTCATGAGCGCTGCGACGACGAGGCAAGTCAACGGATCACCGAAGACGCCGGCGGCGACGACCCCGGCGGCGATGACGGCAAACTGCCAGAGCGGACGGACGTTCGAGAGACGCATCGGAGTTCTCGCGGAAGAATTGTCTTCTTTGAATATAGCTGGCGCGGGTCCGTTTGACACAGGGGTTAGCCGCGACGCGAGTCTTCGAGCGGAGCGCGTGCAGTGTTATCGCGCCTCGCGCATTGGTTAGCCGCGACGCGGAGTCCTCGGAGCGGAGCGCGTGGCGCGATAACT
>JBBSDR010000779.1:0-4420 GCA_038240465.1 Gemmatales bacterium | reverse complement strand
TCGCCAAAGACTCGAAGGAGAGAGTCTTCCAGCGGGACACTCCGGTCGCTTACGCTCTCGGCTCGCCAAAGACTCGAAGGAGAGGTCATGACCTGGAACGACATTCCTCGCGATCCGTCTGTCAAAACGCTGCGGCAGTTCGCCGGCCTGTGTCTGCTGTTTTTCGGCAGTCTTGGCGTCTGGCACCTGAGCCACGGTCGAACGGGACTCGGCGTCGCCGTGCTGCTGCTGGCGACCATCGGCTTGCCAGGACTCGTCTGGCCAAAGTGTTTGCGTCCGGTCTTCGTCGGCTGGCTGATGGCGGTCTTCCCGATCGGCTGGCTGGTGTCGCATGTGCTGTTGACGGTCGTCTACTACGGACTGTTCACGCCGATGGCCGTCGTCTTTCGGCTGCGCGGCCGCGACGCCCTGCGTCTGCGTCCGGTCAGTCTGGAGAGTTACTGGCAGCCGAAGGCTCAGCCGGCCGGAGTCACGAGCTATTTCCGCCAATTCTGAAGGGAGCGCGCGACATGGAAGTCAAGAATGAGTTCGAGGAGGCGAGCAAGGAGCATTCCGAGGGCGGCCTTCTCGGTGAATACTGGGCTTTTTTGAAGCAGAGCAAGAAGTGGTGGCTGTTGCCGGCGCTGCTGGCGCTGCTGCTGCTGGGTGCGTTGATGCTGTTCTCCGGCAGCGCGGCCGCACCGTTCATCTACACGCTGTTCTGAGAGCGAGCGGAGTGTCTTGGGTAAGCCCCGGTTTTGTTATGCCGGGGCGTTTCCACGCCCTGCTCTTTCAATTTTTCACGTCGTGGCCATTGATGCCACGGGGGACTTGCTGTTTCGCTACCCGCACTGCAATCATTTCCTGACCCAGCAGCACGGCGAGAAGCTGTCCATGCACCAGCCCGAAACAGTCCGAGCCGTATCCTATTTCTCATCGCTGTGGCAGGCACAGCCTTGAGGAACGGGTTTTTCTCGCACCTGAGCGGCAGCGTTCAGTACGGCCAAACAGGGTCGCTTTGTTCAGGACTCGTCTTGCCGCCGCTGGTGACCAGCAGCACCGTGCGAACTACGAGTGTCGCGAGGACACTCTTGATCCTCCCGTCAATGCTCTCGTCGAGTCGCCTGGTGTGTCAAGCGACAATTATTTCTCCCCCTCGTGTTGCCTCACTGCTTCTGTCGAAGAGGCGCACCCCGGACGAATTCCACGCCGGGGGGTGGGTGTGGCGGAGGTGAAATGAAACGAACTTTACTGTTTTTTAGTATACTGCATGTCGATCAAGAGAACAAGAGCTTGTTGATCGGCCGAGCAATGCGGAAGATACTTGGCCAGGCGGCGCAGCAGGCCAGTTGTCTCCTCGACGTCTGGCGTCATTGTTCGCCAGTTGACGAAACAGAAGCGCGGAAACACCCGCCTAACCCTCGGAAGCAGGTTCCACCTTGATGACCACTGCGGTCGCGTCATCGCGCTGCAAGCCGCCCAGAGAAAAAGCAAGGGCCGCGCCACAGAGGCCCTCAGCGATGGCCTGGGCGCTGTGATGACGCAGCCTGCGAACCACCTCCAGCACCCGCTCGATTCCAAACTGAGTGTCTTCCGGAGACATGACCTCCATGATCCCATCGGTGATGAACAGGACGAGGTCGCCGGCTGCCAGCGCCACAGGCGGCGGCGTGGGATAGCTCTCCTGCGGCAAGGTCCCCAGCGGCATCCCGGTCCCGGGCAGATGACCCTTGACCGTCCCCACTAAATCCAGGATGTAGCCGGGCGGATGGCCCGCGTTGCTGTACGTCAGCGAACGCTTGCCTGGATCGAGGCGCGCGAAAAGAAGCGTCACGAACTGATCGTCTTCCGAGTCCTCGCAAAGTAACAGGTTGCTCGTGGCCAGCATCGTGCTGATATCTATCGGCAGCCCTGTCAGCGCCTGCGTTCGCAGCGAGGCATGAACGACAGCCGCCAGCAGGGCCGGTCCAAAACCGTGACCGCTCGCATCGCCGATGACGATGCCGAGCGATCCTTCCGGCAGAGGGATGTAGTCAAAGAAATCGCCGCCCGTCGCCTCGGCGAACAGCGCGCAGCCGCCAATGTCGAAGCCGGGCAGGACCGGCTGCGAGCCGGGCAACAGCTTCTGCTGGATCTGCTGGGCGATCCGAAATTCTTCCTCGACGCGCCGGTGTTCCGTGACGTCCAGAGCGACGCCGACAGCCCCGACGATGTGGCTGCCCTGCCGCAGCGGCTCGACCCGAACCTGAAACGCCCGATCCATCCAGTCCACCTCGCACGTCGTTGTTTCCCCCAGCAAGGCGCGCCGATGCGCCGCCAGCGGCGGGAACTCGGGATCGCTGGTCTGGAAATACTCCACCAGGGGCGTGCCGACGATCTGGCCGGGTTCCAGGTGCAGACGGTGCAAGGCAGCGCCCAGGGACGAGGTGAAACACAATTCGCGATTGGTAGTCCACAGCACGGCCGGCATCTGCCCACACAGCAGTCGCAAATGCTCTTCCTGCTGCTGAAGCTGTTCCCTGACCCGCGAGCGCTCGATGCCGTAGCGAATGGTCCGCGCTATCAGGGAGCCGGTGATTTGCCCCTTGACCAGATAGTCTTGCGCGCCCCTGCGGATCGCTTCCAGACCCAGCGCATCCTCCTCGAGTCCCGTCAGAATGAGGACCGGCACCGTGGGGGCATGTGCGATCACCCGGTCGAGGGTCTCGAGTCCCTGGCTATCCGGAAGAGAGAGATCGAGCAGGAGTACGTCGATGCCTCCACGGTCCAGGCAGTCCAGACCCGCGGAGAGCCGGCCGGCACACTCCAGGACGAACGAGGCGGCCCCGCCATCGGCCAGGTATTCCTGGACCAACTCCGCGTCGCCGGGATTGTCCTCGATCAACAGGACCTTGATAGGTTGGGCGTTCATTATCCTGGCTCGCCTTCTTCACTGAGGCAGTCCTGAGGATTAGCGAGCGGCGGATTTATCCCCGCCGGGACAAGCCCGGCGGCTCGCTGTGCATAACCTCTCATTCGTCAGATCAACCGTTTCGTACTAAACGTCCCTCGCGGCCAGCCGATCGATGGTCTCCAGCAGTTCCTGAACCCGGATTGGCTTGGACACATAACCATCCATGCCGGCCGCCAGGCAGCGTTCGCGGTCGCCTTTCATCGCGTGCGCGGTCATGGCAATAATGACAAGGTGCGTTCGGCTTCCCTTTTCCCGGCGGCGGATGGCGGCAGTTGCCTCCAGGCCGTCCATCTCGGGCATTTCCACGTCCATGAGGACCAGATCGAAGGACTGCCGCTCCAGGGCTGCCAGCGCCTGATTGCCGTCTCCCACCACAACAACCGCATGGCCGCGCTTTTCCAGCACAACAACCGCCAGCTTCTGGTTGACAAGGTTGTCCTCGGCCAAAAGGATTCGCAGCGAGCGTGCGGGAGGCGCGGGAACACGCGGTTCGCACGAGACGGCCGGGGCCGCCGGCGCCGCCGCCGCGAAGCGCGCGGTGAAGGAGAACGTACTTCCCCGGCCCACTTGACTCGCGACGCGGAGCTGGCCCCCGAACAACTCCACCAGCCGGGAGGCAATCGCCAGCCCCAGCCCGGTCCCCTCGTAGCGCCGCTTGGAACCGCTCGACACTTGCGCGAAGGGCTCGAAGATCACCTTCTGCTGGTCGAGCGGGACGCCGATGCCGGTGTCCCGGACGGCAAACGCCAATTCGACCTGCTCGGTTCCAAGGGAGCGGGCCTCGATATGGACCGCGACCTCTCCCTGTTCCGTGAACTTGATGCTGTTGCCGATCAGGTTGACGAGGACTTGCCGCAGCCGGCACGGGTCGCCCACAATCGTTGCCGGCACGTCAGGGGAGACCTGGGAAGTCAGTTTCAGTCCCTTTTGCTGGGCGCGGACCACAAGAGTGCTGAGGACATCGCGCAGGTGGCCGCGCACCTCAAAGGCAGTGCGGTCCAGTTCGAGCTTGTCGGCCTCGATCTTCGAGAAATCGAGGATGTCGTTGATTACCCCCAGCAGCCCGTCGGCGGATTTCTTGACCGTGTCGAGGTGGTCGCGCTGCTCGGCATTCAGCGGGGTCTCGAGGACCAGTTCCGTCAGGCCAATGATGGCATTCATCGGCGTGCGAATCTCGTGGCTCATATGCGCCAGGAAAGCGCTCTTGGCCCGGCTCGCGGCCTCGGCGGCCTCCCGGGCCTGGTGCAAGGCGGTCTCATACCTCTGGCGTTCGATGGCATAACGCAACGACCGTTCGAGCAACTGCCGATCCACCTGTCCCTTGACCAGGTAGTCCTGCGCTCCCTCATGCACGGCTTGCGTGGCCAGGACCTCATCGCTCAGGCCCGACAGGATCACGATGGGCAGGCCCGTCGCTCGTTCCCGGACGCGGCGGAAAGTTTCCAGGCCCCGGCCATCGGGCAAGGAGAGATCGAGTACCAGGACGTC
>JBBSDR010000778.1:0-4423 GCA_038240465.1 Gemmatales bacterium | reverse complement strand
TGCACCACGGCTCAGCGGTTGAACAGAAAATCCTTCGTGTTGAGCAACGTCCACATCATATCCTGGGCCGCCTCAGCGCGCTTGCCTTCATATCCCTTGAAGTGAGCCAGGGCGATGGCGCTCTCCTTCGCCGACGGCGGCCGCGCCAGCGTCCACCAGTATAACTCTTCGATCAACTGGTTGTTCGTCAATTTCTGCTTGAGCAGCGTATCGAGCCGGCCGCCCGGACGCGACACACGCTCCAGGATCGTCTTGCCGTTGATGAACTCCAGCGCTTGCAGCATGTTCGATTCGTCGCTGCGCTCGCACTCGCACGCCTCGTCGCGCTTGGGCTTGCCGAGCAGGTTCAGCAGCGGACTCTGGATGTTGCTGTCCGGCAACTGCACCGCGCGAAAGCCGCCCGGCGCGCCGGGGAAGCTCTCGGCCACGCCGGTCGCCTGCACCAGACAATCGACCAGCACCTCGGCCTTGAGCCGCCGCGGAATGGCCCGCGAATAGTTCATCGCATCCTGGGCGTTGCTGTCATTGGCTCGCGTCGAACGCTGATAGGCCCGCGAACTGACGATGGTCCGTATCAGGTGCCGGGCGTCGAACTTGTGCGCGATAAAGTCCTGCGTCAGTGCGTCGAGCAGGGCGGGATTGCTCGGCGGATTGGTGCTGCGCAAATCATCCACCGGGTCGATGATGCCGCGCGCGAAGAAGTAACTCCAGATGCGATTGGTCAGGCTCTTCGCGAAGTACGGATTGTCGGCCGAGGTCAGCCATTGAGCGTAGACGACGCGCTTATCCTCGCCCGGAGCGATCTTCGGCTCGATGCCGCCAAGGAAGCGCGGCGGCTGGCCGGCGCCGGTTCGCGGATTGAGAGCGTTGCCGGCCGCGAGGTTGAGCAGCACCACACGCGCCTTGCCGTCGCGCGGCGCGAGCAGCGGGTCCGGCTTGTTCGTCACCTGATTGAAGAAGCCGGCCAGGCCGTAATAGTCCGCCTGCGTCCAGTTCTCGAACGGATGATTGTGACATTTCGAGCAGAGCATCCGCACACCGCAGAAGACCTGCGTGACGCGCTGAAGCGTGTCGTTGGCGTCGCTGCTGACGAGGAAGAAGGCGGCGGCCGGCCCCTCGCGCGGGCCGCCCTTGCTGGTGAGCAACCGGCGCGTGAATTCGTCGAGCGGCATGTTGGAGGCCATCGACGAGCGAATCCACTCGCGGAAGGACCACATGGCCGGCTCGCTCAGGTGCGAACGGCTGTTCTGGAGCAGGTCGCCCCACTTGAGCGCCCAGTAATCGGCGAAGTCCGGCCTGGCGAACAACGTGTCGATCGCCTTCGCGCGCTTGTCCGGCGACGGATCGGCAAGGAAAGCCTTCACCTCTTGCGGCGTCGGCTGAATGCCGATGAGGTCGATGGTAATGCGGCGCAGGAATTCGATGTCGGTGCAAACTTCCGCGGGCGTGATCTTCAGATCGTTCAGCTTGGTCATGACGTGCTGATCGATGAGGTTGTCCTTCATCATCGGGCCGGCGGCGAAGGGCCGCGACTTGCCCAGGACGATGACGTTGGTCACCGCGAAGAGGCGTTCGTAGCGGACGACCACGGCCGTCTCGCCCGGCTCTCGGGCGCTGACCACGGCGGTCTCGTCCACACTCGCGACGGTGTCGTTGTTCGCCGAGTAGACGCCAAACCGGGTCACGTCGCGGACGCTGCCGTCGGAGTAGGTGGCGCGCAACTGGAGTTGTTGCTGTCCGTTGGGCCGGGCGATGAACTTCTCGGGAAAGACCTTGACGGAGACCAGGCGGAGCGTGTCGGCCAGGTCACTCGGCGCGCCGTCGCGAATCCAGTTGACGAGCGTCTCGTGCAGCACGTCGCCGGCTTCCATGCGGGCGCCGCCGCGATGAGCCACGCCGCCCGACGCCTTGAGGATCAGCAGGCTCGCCTCGGGCCGATGCCGGTTGATGCGCCGGCCGAGAAACTCCTGGGTCAGCGAGTCGTAATCCGCCACGTCGTTGCCGCCGCGCAGCGAGAGCTTGAAGCCGTTCTTGCCGAGCGAGTAGCCATGACAGGCCCCGGAATTGCAGCCGCCCTTCGAGAAAACCGGCATGACGTCGTGACGAAAACTGATCGGTTTCGTCGCCGGCTTGAGATCGACGCTGACCGGCAGAGAGACGCTCTTGCCGGCCGCCTTGATGGTGACGATCGTCTTGCCCGAGGCGACAGGGTGAACCCAGCCGAACGAATCGACGACGGCGATCTTGTCATCGGCACTGGCGAAACCGGCGCTGCCGGTCAGGTCGAGCGTGAGTCCATCGGCGCTGACGCCGCCAACGAGGATCGAGTGCGGTTGTCGCGGCTGGACGAGAGTGAGAGCGGCAGGCTGGAGTTGCAGTTCGCCGGTGAGAACGGGTTCGGCGCTGTGGACGGAGAGCGCGCCGAGAAGCAGCCAGAAAGCTGTTCCGCAAACGACCGGGAAGGATGGAAAGCGCGGATCCTTCATGGTGTGTACCCGAATGGGGCGGGAGGCGGAGGGAGACGATCCGCCCGGTTGGTGTTCAAGGCAGGGGTGCTGAATGGATTGTCATCCGGAGGCGTCCGGAAGACAAGGAGAAAATCCGAGCAGGTATAATCAGCGACAGTGATTCTTCGTGACCGCCCCGAGGAATAAACCATGCCGATGCACGACTGGACCCTTGTGGAAGCGGGCATCTTCCACGCGTTTCATCACGAATGGATTTCGGAGATTTTCCGGGCCTTGAATCGGGGTTTGCTGCCAGACGACTACTACGCCCTACCCGAACAGGTCGCCGCCGGCTTCGGACCGGACGTCCTCACCCTTCAGGACCAACGTCCGGACGCCCATGACGAACCTGCCGGAGGGAGCGTCGCGACGACCACGCGGTTGCACACTCGTCCTCAAACCCGGTTCACCGCGGAGACGGATGCGGAGTTCTACCGGCGGAAAAAGAGTTCCATCGCGGTTCGCCACGTCAGCGGCGACCACCTCGTCGCCATGATCGAGATTCTCTCGCCCGGAAACAAAGCGAGCCGTCACGCTTTCCGGGCGTTCTCCACCAAGGTGTGCGAGTTGCTCGAACATCGCATTCACCTGCTGCTCGCGGATCCGTTCCCGCCTGGCCCGCGCGACCCCAACGGCATTCATGCGGCCATCTGGGAGGAAGTGCAGGACGAGCCGTTCGTTCTCCCGGCGGACAAACCGCTGACCCTGGTGGCTTACGAGTGCGATCTGGTCACCCGGGCGTATATCGAACCGATGGCAGTGGGGGACGCGCTGCCGGACATGCCGCTCTTTCTGGAACCGAATGGTTGCGTCATGGTCCCCCTGGAAGCGACCTACCAAACCGCGTTTGCGGTCATGCCGCGCCGCTGGCGCGACGAATTGCAGCCGCCCGCCGCCGGCTGATGGCGGGCAATTTCGGGGCGTCCTCCCTTGACTCGCGCGGCTGTCTTCCTATCATGACATTTTTCCCAGCGATCCGTTGAGCGAGCGAAAGCAATGTCCACGTTCATGGCCAAGACAGGCAAGGTGCTACAGCGCTGGTTCGTCATCGACGCGACCGACAGGATTGTCGGCCGGCTGGCGGTTCAGATCGCCAATATCCTGCGCGGCAAGCATCGTCCCGAATACACGCCCCACATCGACACCGGTGAGTTCGTCATCATCATCAATGCCGAGAAGGTGAAGTTCAGCGGCAACAAGATGCAGACGCAGACGTATCACTGGTACACACGCTACCCCGGCGGCTACAAGACGGCAACGGCTCGCGAATGGCTGGAAACACATCCCGAGCGAATCATTCTCGAGGCCGTCAAGCGCATGGTGCCGCGCAACCGCCTGGGACGGCAGCAGATGACAAAGCTCAAGATCTACGCTGGACCGGCGCATCCGCACCAGGCACAGCAGCCGATCGAACTGAAGCTTGATTGAGGAGACTGACCGTGGCCGAGGCGAAAACCAAAAAGACCTACTATCTGGGCACTGGCCGCCGCAAAACTGCTGTGGCCCGCGTCCGTCTGTGCGAAGGCACCGGCCAGATCACCATCAATGGCCGGCCCGTCGAGAACTTCTTCACCGAGGAGAAGGATCGCAACTCCGTCTACGGTCCGCTGAAACTCACGGACATGCGCAGCCGGGTTGATCTGGGCATCACGGTCACCGGCGGCGGCTACACCGGCCAGGCCGGCGCTGTCTGCCAGGGCATCGCGCGCGCCCTGAAGCAGTATTTCGGCATCACGGCCCCCGAGGCCCCGCCGGCAGCGGAAGTCGATGGCGAACCGCCGGCCGCGGCGACGCCGAATGTCGCCAAACTGCTGCGCGATTCCGGCTATCTCACCCGCGATGGCCGCATGAAGGAACGCAAGAAGTACGGCCGCAAGGGCGCTCGCAAGAGCTTCCAGTTCTCCAAGCGCTGATCG
>JBBSDR010000777.1:0-4424 GCA_038240465.1 Gemmatales bacterium | reverse complement strand
GCGTGTGAACGGCTGGCCCTCGACCTGCTCAATCGCGGTCACAGTTCCGCTGCTGCCGTCCATTTCAAGCGCGTCCTCGAACGCATTCCGCCCGAGAAGCTGACGGCAACAACACTGCAAAAGGCCGCTCTCGCCTTTCGCCGCGCCGGTGATGGGCCGCGCTTCGATCTGGTCTGGCGCGCCCTGGCCGCGAAACCAGGAGTGAAGGTCGAGGAAGTGCGCAAGGAAATCGAACAACAGGCAGCGCCGACGCCACGTCCCAGGAAGGACTGGCCGATGTTTCGCGGCGATCCGAGCCGGAATGCCTCGGCCGCAGCCGGCGTTCCCGTCCTCGAACCGCTCTGGAAGGTCAAACTCAGCGAAGCCGACCCTGACCGCTCCCGTGCCGTAGACGAATGGCTTGACAAGTCGATCGAAGCGCTGAGGACGAAGAACCAGGCGGTCCTGCCCGCCCAGCAGCCGCTCACGCTCGCCCTGCCGCGCGATACCGGCGTCTTCGCGCTCAGCCTTTATCGCAGCTTCTGGGGCGAACATGCCCGCGCCTTGCACCGCAGCGCCGCCGACGAGGTTCAGGCTGGCGAGATCTTCTGGGAAGCTCCGTCCCTGTGGAGCCTCGACTGCATGCTCAAGGATAGTTATGTCGGTTTTCTCAATGTGTACCTCAACCGGTACATTGAGGAAAAGGCTCGTCCCGGTGTTCTCTTCGAGAATACCTCCCATGGCACTTTCAGTACCGATGGCCGGCATCTATTCGTCATCGAGGACTTGCAAGTTCCTCCGGGTCAATCCCGCGAACGAGCGCTCGGGCCAAGAGCAGGAGGTCGTCTTGGGGAAGCCCTCGAACACAACTGGCTTCAGGGGTACGACCAGGAATGTACCACTTCGTGCTGACGTACTCGAACTGGGAGACGGGGACGGTCTGCTTCGCGGAGAGTTACGAAAGCCTCAGCGAGGGACTGCAGAACGCTCTGTGGGAACTGGGTGGCGCTGATCGTGACCGCAATGTTCCGAAGGAGGTCACACCCAAGGAACTCGGCACGTTGTTCGAGTTCATGGCGGAAAAGTTGAAAACCTCTCACATGCTCATCTTTCGGCCGGACAATCGTACAAGCATGGTGACGGTCACTGAAGCGCGATTCAATATCGCGATGCAATCCGAGTAAGTCGAAGGCAAGCAAGAGGGAGAAAGGCCAACCGAAGATCGCGACCCGGAGGCAACCATTTGCGCCACACTAGCCGGGATGATGTCGAGACGATCGACCGCAGTTCCTTCGCCCGCCTCGTCGCGCTGCACTGTCGCCTGTCCGGTCACGAGGCGGACCCGCGCGACCTCGACCAGTGGCTTGCCGCGGTCTGGCCGATGATCGAGGAACAGGGGATGAACCCGGCGCGATGGGCGCGGGCGTACCTGCTGGCCGTGTTCTACGTCATCCTCGACAGCCGGCCGCGTTGAGCAGCGAGCCGCATCGCTCGGCCGCACTTCCACGCTTCCCGCCAAGCTGTTAAAATCTCTGGAGAAAGTGCCGATTCAATCCCACAGCAAACGAGGAACGCTCATGAGCGCATCGGATTCCAGCCACACCGCGTTTTTTACTGCCCTTGGCCGCTACATCGTTTCGTTCTCCTTGCTGCAACATCAGCTCGAGGAGGGCATCTACATCGTTGGAGTGAAACGGACTGGGGTTACAGACCATTTCGTTCGGATCTTCATGCACAATATGATCCTGGAACAACTTCGCGACATCTTTCTGACGCTCTGCGGGGAATACGCTGCCTCGGAAAAGGGGAAGCACCTCGACAAAAAGTTGTGCACGAAGATCATGGATCGCATTGCTGGCGTCGTTCAAGATCAACAACGGCAGCGGAACCAAGTCGTTCACAGTTTTTGGGGACATGCCTTCTGGATTGAAGGCGCAGAGGGAGAAGAGGTTACCTTCGTTCGCAAGAAGCCCATCAACCGGAAACGGACTTTCAACCCGGACGAGGAGGAGTATACGGCGACCCAGCTCGATGAAATGTCGAGGGCGAACTACATGATCGCCCACTTCATCGACGAGTTCGTTATCTGCCTGGCTGATGGAGACACCCACAAGGACAAGTCGTTGGCCAGCTACTTCGAGTTCGACAACAAGGGGGACGCAGTGTTCCCCAGAGGGAGAGATCGGGATCGCTTCAAGAATCTCGACTCAGCCGTATAGCTCGCGTTCCAGCGGAAAGGACTCCCTCCCATGCTCCCTCTGCTGCTGCTCGGCAGCATCCCGGCGCCGATCCGCTATCGGGACGGGTCCTCTGGCGGCGTCCCCCCGTGGCGGAGGATTCGGTACTGTTCCACGACGGCGAACATCTCTTTGTCATCGAACGCGACAGCGAAGGTGAGGCGACAAACACGCGCGTGCTGAACATGAGCGATGGAACCGTCGTCGAGGCGAAGGCATTCACGCCGCTGCTGAAGAACCGGCTGATCCGGACGCACGGCGGCACGCTGCTGCTGGCTGAGCGAGACGGTTTCGCCAGCCTGAGCTTGCGGCAGTACGATGTGCTGGCTCGCAAGGATCGCTGGCGGAAGACGTTCGTTCCCGGCTCTCTTGTGCTGGAGACGGAGGAGCCTCTCGCCGGAGTCGTGCAGCCGGATGGTGTGGTACTCGTATTCGATCTGGAGAGCGGCAAGGAAGTCTTGAAGGCAACGATGAAGCCCGAGCATCTGAAGAAGGTCGAGAGCGTATTCCTGCTGCGGGACGCGACCGGGTTCTACCTGGGCTGTCGCCGGCCGCGCGGCAAGAACGTCGATTCTGTCAAGCCAAACGTGGCGGCGGAGTGTGGACTGCGCGGAACCGACATCAACGGCTGGCTCTACTGCTTCGGGATTGATGGCAAGGAGCGCTGGTCGAGCGAACACGAGGACCAATCGCTGATCGTCAGCCAATTTCGATCCCTGTCCATCGTCCTCCTGTCGGCGCGGTTGCGGAAGCGAGCCGCCCCCGACAAGGCTGTCGAGGGATTGGTCCAAACGCGGATTCTCCACAAGGATACAGGCAAGCCGTTGTTCGACCGCGTCGAGGGCGGGACGCGAGGGCCGTGCATTCAGGCCATCAACGCCGACGAGAGAACAGGCGTCATTGAAGTGCTTCGCGAAGGGCCGAGGTTGCGTATCGAGCCGGACGAGCGGTAGGGACTTCCGAGAGCCCGATATTACCTCGGCAGAGAAGAAACGCACACCTTCTTGTAGCCGAAGTCGCCAGACTTCGGGCCAGCAAGGCACCCGAAGTCTTGCGACTTCGGCTACAAGCGATCTTCTTTCTTGCCGAGGTAATATCGATAGCGGGCGATCGAAAGTAAAGAATCATCCGCCTGACTTATCGGTTGCGCCGGGAGCATTCGCTTTCGGAAGCGCCGCGCCGGGGACCGCAGGGACGACGTTTGGCGGAGGCATTACCCCTCCCCCTCCGCCCGGGACAAGCGGCATGGTCTTCCCTCCGTCGCCGGGATCGCGCGGCCGGAAGTCCGGATCATCGCGCATCTCCGCCGCCCGCGCCTTCGTGGTGACGAAGATGACGTTATCCACGAACACGACCTTCAACCCCGCCTGTTCGACCAGGAGCTTGACCGCCGTATCGAGAGCCACCTCGTCCAGTTGCAGGCTCACCTTCTCCTGGCCCTCCTTGGCGATTCGGCTGTCGAGCACCAGGTTCACCGCCGTCTCGCGCGCCAGCTTCTTCAGCGCGTCCGCCACCGACACTTTCTCCACATCGAGGGAGATCATCTGGCGAACTTGACGCGTTGCCGTCATCGCCTGCGTGGTGATCAGCACCTGCTCGCCGATGATGACGAAGCCGAGGTCGTACTCACTCAACAGGTTTCGCAGGCCGCGGCGCACCGGCGTCTTGCTGAGCTTGGCGTTCACCATGACGCCGTCCATGCCGGTGCCGTTGGGGTTGCGCTCCATGAAGAATGGCTCAAGGATGGCGCGATCGAGGACCAGATCGATACCCGTCTTGTCCTTCAACTGGTTGATTGCCTGCGGCAGCGGCAGGTTAGCAAACTCGATCGTGACAGCCGAGTTGAGGTCTTTGCGCAATCTCTGGGCCGGGCTGTCCTCTGCCGCCTTGACCTTGTCCGGCAGCGGCGCCGCCATCACGAGTTGAAGCAGCGGATGCCGCGACGGAAGCGACGAGGATTTCTTGTCCGGCTGCTCCTTCTTCGGCGGAGGCGCGGCTTTTGGAGTTTGTCCACCACCAGCGCCGAGTACGCCCCTGCCGCCGCCGATTGCTCCGAGAGCGCCGCCCCCGCCGACGAGACCGAAGTTACCTGCGCCGGGCGGGCCGCCACCGAGTTGCCCGCCCATGACCCCTCCGGCGCCCAGCATTCCAACGCCTCCGCCCAATCCGAAGCCTCCCTGGAACACGGGCGGCGGCGGCATCGACGTC
>JBBSDR010000776.1:0-4427 GCA_038240465.1 Gemmatales bacterium | reverse complement strand
TCAGAACATCACCCGCGTCACCCTTATCGAACCCGACGTCTACAAGCCTCACAACGTCGTCCGGCATCTGTTCGGAAACAGCGGCGTCGGCCGGCTCAAGGCAGAACTGGCGCAGGACTGGCTCGCCGAACGCTGCCCGAACGTCGAGGTCGAACTGCTCGTCTGCGATCTGCTCGACCCGGCGAAACAGGACGCGATCGAGACGGCGGCGCGGACTTGCGACATTGGGGTCTGCGCCGCGGACAACGAAATGGCCAAGTTCCACTTCGACAGACTCATGCGCAAGGCCCACAAGCCGTGGACGCTCGGCGAGGTCCTCTCGGGAGGCATCGGCGGCTTCGTCCACTGGTTCAAGCCAGGAGGAGCTTGCTACGGTTGCGTCGCCAGCCATCTGCAACGTCCTGCCAGCTCCGATTATGTCGCCGTCGATAAGCCGGCGACGCCCGACTACTCGCACCCCGGCGGTCCGGTTCAGGAGACGACGATTCCAGCGAGCAAGGCATCCATCCAGGCCATCGCCTCGCTGCACGCCCTCATCACCCTTGAGTTGCTGGACAGAGGAGAGACTTACGATCCGGGATTTACCAGCTTGCTGATGACACTGCAGCGCGTGCCGGGCGTGTTCGAGGAAGCGTTCCGCGCTCATCGCTTCCGCATCCCTCGATTGCCCGGCTGCCTCGTCTGCGGAGTGGCGTCCGGGGAAGAGTTGTCGGGTCAGGAACTCGATACGGCCCTCGATCGGGCGCTGTCCCGCTTGCCTCATGAGTGACCTGCAGCCTACTTACCGGATCACGTCGGCGCCGCAAGCGCTGCACTACAGCTTCGAGAAGGCCGGTCTTGTCCTTCACGATCAGCCCATTCCGTGGAACGCCGAAGCCGTCCTCGTCGAAGCGAGCCTGCGCCTGCCCACGGCGGACGTCCGCAGGCCCGCCGACTATCTGCTGCTCGTTCCCGAGCGCGATCCAGTCGTGGCCGAGGGCGTGCGCAAACAGGAAGGGGACGACGCCCAGCGCTACAGCGTCACGTTCCGCCTCCCCCCCCCGCCGCGAACGCAGACCGTCACGCTGCAATGGCGCGGGCAAGACCTCGGCCAGCTCGAACTGCCGCTGCTGAGCCGGGAACAATTCCTCGAAGGTTTACGGCTCCAGTTGCCGACCCTGTACGTCCGGCTCGGGAGCGAGAGCATCGCCTGCAAGACATTCGTGCCGTCGCAGTGCAAGGGACTGCTGGCCAGCGCTCTGCTCACCAGTCCGACGAGCCTGGCGCCGCTAGCAGACATCAACCTGGCCGTGGAATTCAAGAGTGAGAGCGACCCCGCTCAGCGCGTCGCGGTCCGGTTCAACAGTTCGCAACTGGCCTCCCGACAGGCGCTGTTCACCGTCACCCCGCTGCGGCATCCTCGCAAACTGGGGACCTGGACAGCGTCCTGGCTGCTCGCCGAACGCGAACTGGCGCGCCAGGAGGTCAAGGGCATCTCGCTGCGGCATTTCCAGCGTTCGCTCCGAGTCAGCGGCACCCGGTATGTGTTGCAAGGACCGAACGGGGCCGTGTCGCTGGCGCGCACTCTACCGCCGCCGGAACAGCGCGGGCGCGTCGGGCCGTGCTTCCTGGTTTGCAGCCGGGAAGCGGGCATGGCGGGAGTGTGTACGCTGCGCGTGGCGGCCCTGGTGTCGGGTGCGGTACGGCCACCGCTTCTGTGGGAGCAGGAGGTCCTCGTCAGCGATGGCCCAATCCTCGTTGCGCCCGGCACCCTGGAGGCGGCGGAACTGGCGCAGGTCCATGCTTTCGATCTGACCATGCAGGGCCGATCGCTGTCGCAGTTGCCCCTGACGCCGGCGCCGGCGGCGACATTCACCAGCGAGGGCGGCTTCCGTGCGCCGGGCGAGTTCACCTGGTCCAGCGCGGCCGACGACGAACTCGATCGGCGCTTGAGCCAGCTTCTGGAGGAACGCTTCCGCTCCGTGTAAGATGGTGTGGGACTCGCACCGGGGTTCCGCACACCCCAGCGCTCCGGGTTCACGACACGCCAGCGCCCCGGGTTCCGAGGACTCCACCCGGGGCTTTATTCGGGTCACCCCTGCCGGGGTTCAAGACGCATGCGGCTCCGGCACACGCCAGCGCCCCGGGTTCCGAGGACTCCACCCGGGGCTTTAGTCGGGTCACCCCTGCCGGGGTTCAAGACGCAAGCGGCTGTGCCTCTTGGCTCGGGGCTTCTGTCTTGAACCCTTTATGGGTGACGCGAATAAAGCCCCGGGTGCAGCGGAGTCCTCGGAGCGGAACCCGGGGCGCTGGCGTGTCATGGGACTCGTTGAATGCGGAACCCGGGGCGCTGGCGTGTCATGGGCCTCATTAAACGCGGAACCCGGGGCGCTGCCGTGTCATGGAACTCGTTGAATGCGGAACCCGGGGCGCGGGCGTGTTATGGGCCGCGGGGATGCTGGACGAAACTCGGGGCGCGGGGGCGGAACTCGGGCCGCTCGACCGACCTATTTCTATCAGGTAGTCCGATGAGCGATCCCCTCGAAATTCTCGTCTACGAAAAGCCCGCGGCGGATCGTCCGCCGCAACTCGTCGCCACCTTGCCACTCAAGGGACGCACCGAACTGGGCCGGCAAAAGAGCGTCGAAGAGAGCCTCTACTCGACAACCTGGCAGGACGCGCCGGACCAATGCCATCGCATCGTCGTCGCGCGCGGCACCGAGCAGACCATTGGCCGCAATCACCTCCTGATCGAAACCCTGCCGGACGGACGCGTGCAACTGACCAACACCAGCAGCCGTTCGACCGTGCAGATCGACAACGGTCCTTCGCTTCCGCGCGCCGCTGCCTATCAGACGGAAGTCCCCGTCGGCGGCCTGGTCCTCAAGCTGGGCGCGTCGCGCGTCGTTCGCGTGCAGGTTCGCTCCGGCGATTATGCCGATCTCGGCGAGTTGCCCCAGAAAACGCTGCCGCCGGAGGAGTTCACCTCGCTGGCGCAGTCGCTCTCGGGGCGGTTGCCGTTGCCGGCCGATCCGGGCATCGACAGCGACGCCCTGGTGACCTGGCTGCAGATGGCGCTGACGCTGTTGCAGTCGGCCACGTCGTCCCCTGATTTCTACTCGCGTGCCGCCCAGGCTGTCGTGACGCTGGCGAACATGGATTCCGGCCGGGTGCTGCTCTACGCGGGGCGCAAGTGGGACGAGAACGCCCGCGCCAACGCTGCGGGAACGCTGGCGCTGCCGGACAACTCGTGGCAGCCGAGCCTGCGAATCCTCGAACGGGTGCGGGCGGAGAAGAAGACGTTCTGGGAGTTGCCGCAACTGGCGACGATGGGCAGCGTCATGGGAGTGCAGGCGGTGGTGGCCGCTCCCATCCTCGATCAGAAAGGCGACGTCATCGGCGTCCTGTACGGCGACCGCCGGCAACTGGGCCGGCCGATCACGCGGATTGAAGCGATGCTGGTGGAATTGCTGGCCTGCGGCGTGGCATCGCGCCTGGCCCGGCTCAAGGAGGAGCAAGCGACTTTGCGCTTCGAGCAGTTCTTCACGCCTCAGTTGGCCCATCATCTGGCCACGAATCCCGATTTGCTCGATGGCCGAATCGCTCCTGTGACGATCCTCTTTGGCGACGTGCGCGGCTTCTCGCGCTTCAGCCACAAGCTGACGCCCGCCGTGACGGTCCAGTGGATCAGCGACGTCATGGGCGTCCTGTCCGACTGTGTCATCGAACAGGAGGGCGTGCTGGTCGATTACATCGGCGACGAGATCATGGCTATGTGGGGCGCACCCGAGGAGCAGCCCAATCATGCGCAACTGGCCTGCAACGCCGCCCTGTCGATGCTCAATCATCTGCCGGCCCTGAACGAGCGCTGGCAGCAGACGCTGGGCGAGCCGATGAGCCTGGGCATCGGCCTGAACAGCGGCGAGGCGCACGTCGGCAACACGGGTTCGCAGCGCAAGTTCAAGTACGGGCCGCTCGGCAACACCGTCAATCTCGCCAGCCGGGTTCAGGGAGCGTGCAAGCACCTCAAGACGAGGCTGCTGATCACGGAGAACACTTTCCTGCAGCTCGATGCGGCCTTGCAAGCGCGAGCGCGGCGGCTGTGCCAGGTGACGGTGGTGAACATCGAGACGCCGGTGACGCTGTACGAACTGGCGACGAACCAGGCGGAGGTCCTGGAAGACTGGAAGGGAAAATACGAATTGGGGCTGGACCACTTCGAGAAGGGCAATCACCGCCTGGCCGCCCGGACGATTCAGCCGTTGATCGCCGAACAGCTTCACGATGGACCGGCCATCGTGCTGATGTCGCGCGCGATTCAGGGGCTGGCCAACGGCACGGCGGCCAACCATCCCGTGTGGGAATTGCCGACGAAGTGAGAAATCCCAGGCGAGCGGGGCGTGGCAACCCCCCCGGTTTGGTGGCGTCACCCGGGCGGTGTCTCGGCC
>JBBSDR010000775.1:0-4429 GCA_038240465.1 Gemmatales bacterium | reverse complement strand
CAGGGAACTCGGCACCACGGTCAAGGACCTGGCCGAGAAGATGACGGCCGACTATGTCGCCTGCCTGCAGAAGCTGAACGTCATCGGTATCGATCGCATGCCCAAGGCGACCGAACACATCGGCGAGATGGTTCAGATGATGCAGGGACTCATTGACAAGGGCTACGCCTACGCGGCCGGCGGCGACGTTTACTTCGACGTCACGCGCGATGCGGACTACGGCAAACTCTGCAACCGCGATCCGGCCCAGATGGAAGCGGGCGTTCGCATCGAGGTCAGCGAGAAGAAACGCAATCCGGGCGACTTCGCCATGTGGAAGGGATCGAAGCCGGGCGAGCCGGCGTGGGACAGTCCGTGGGGACCGGGACGCCCCGGCTGGCATATTGAATGCTCGGCCATGAGCATGAAGTACCTCGGCCAGACGCTCGACATTCACGGCGGCGGACTCGACCTACAGTTTCCGCATCACGAGAACGAACTGGCCCAGTCGGAATCATACTCCGATCGGCCGTTCGCGCGCTACTGGATGCACAACGGCCTGATGAAGATGGGGGCCGCCAAAATGGCCGGCTCCGTCGGTAATGTCGTCAACGTCGTCGAGTTGCTCCAACGGCATCACCCGGAGACGGTGCGCTTGCTGTTGCTGTCCACGCACTATCGCTCACCGATCGAATACGGCGAGGAACGCCTGGCTGAAGTGCGGCGATCTCTGGAGAGCTTCTATCGCTTCTTCGAGCGCTACCAGCGCATCACCGGCGAGGGCTTCCACTCGCTCAGCGCAGCCACGACCCAGGCCGATAGCCCGGCGAAAGACCTGCCCGAGTCATCCGTCTGGCGCGGCGCCTGGCAGACGTTCCTCGAACACATGGAGGACGACTTCAATACCGGCGGAGCTGTCTCGGTACTGTACGAATTACTGAACAAGCTCAATCGCTTTGCCGATGACAAGAAGGTCGAGACGAGCAAGACAGCGGACGACGTCGCGGAATTGAAGCGCGGAGCGATGGTCCTGCGCGAGTTGGCACAGATCCTCGGTCTGTTCCGCGAACCGATCCAGATCAAGGGTGGCGACGATCAAGTTGTTGCGGGACTGATGAAACTGCTGATCGACCTCCGCAACGAGGCGCGCAAGTCGAAGAACTACGCGATGGGAGATCAGATCCGCAATCGGCTCAAGGAACTGGGCATCACACTCGAGGATCGAGCGGGCGAGACGGGCTGGCGCCTGGGATGACACCATGACGAACTGGCTGCCGATTCGCTACCGCGACTTCTGGGACGTTCCGCGAATCTTCCTTGTCCGGCTCGAAGTGCAATTGATCCTGTTCGATTGCCGCTTCGACGATGAGAAAGAGGACTACCCGGATCGCTATCAGGTGTATCTGCTTCCCGCGCTGACCGACAATGACCTGGCCGGTTCGTGGGAGACGCTCCCCGAACGCGCGAGTCATCACGTCGCCGAGGTGGCAGTGAGCGAAGTGCGTTTCGATCCGACAGGCCGGCAGTCCATCGACGGCTCCATCCTCGAAAAACTCCTGGTGGGAAAGCAGAACCATTGAGTTCCGCTTCCGATTCCCGATGTCAGGGAGGAAGAATGACTCGCATCCTCGGCATCGATCCCGGCCTGCAAATCACCGGCTACGCCGTCCTCGAAGTCCGGCCGGATCGCCCTCACATCTGCGAGGCGGGCATCATCAAGACCTCCGAAGGCCGGCGCACAACCGACCTCGCTCCGCGACTCGTTTCTCTGTACGATGGTATAGTAGAGATCGTCGAGCAGTATCAACCCCAGGTGATGGCGGTGGAACAACTCTACGCTCACTACAACCATCCGCGCACCGCAATCCTGATGGCCCATGCACGCGGAGTGATCTTTCTCGCGGCGGCCCAAAAGGAGATGCCGGTCCTGAGCTACGCCGCGACACGGATCAAGAAGACGATTACCGGACATGGCCGGGCGAGCAAGGAACAGATGCAACAGGCCATCATGAGTGAGTTGCGACTGCCGAAATTGCCGGAGCCGCACGACGTCAGCGACGCTCTGGCGGCGGCCCTGTGCCACTACTACCTTCAGAAGATGCCGGTTTGAGGGACAACATGATCACGCGAATCACCGGGACCATCAATCGCGTCCTCGACGAGGAAGCCCGGCTGCAAGTCGGCGGCATGGAATATCAGGTCCTCGTCCCCGAGTTCGTCCGCCGCAACCTGCAAGGACGTCTCGGCCAGGAAGTCAGCCTCAGCACCATCCACTTCTTCGAGGGCAATCCGATGCAGGGGCGGGTCGTGCCGCGTCTGGTCGGCTTCCTCACCGAGACGGAACAGGAGTTCTTCGACCTGTTCTGCACCGTGGACAAGGTCGGCACGCGCAAGGCGCTCAAGGCGCTGGTGCGGCCGATTCGCGAGATTGCCAACGCCATTCAGCGGCAGGATACCAAATGGCTGACGACGTTGCCGGGCGTCGGCGCGGCGACAGCGGAACAGATCGTCGCCAAGCTCAAGCGCAAGGTGACGCGCTACGCTCTCGGCAGCGAGACGGTCGATACGGAAGAGGGAGCGCCGATGCCGGCGGCCGTCGTGTCGGGCAACGTGGTTGAGGAAGCCTATCAGGCGCTGCTGGCGGTGGGACACAGTCCGGTCGAGGCGCGCGTCCGGCTCGACCGCGTGCTGACCGATGGGCGAACGTTCGAGACGGTTGAGGAGATCCTCATGGAGATTTACAAGCAGAAGTGACCTCTTTCGCCGCTTGCGGCTTAGCGAGATTAGACGCTAAGCCGCAAGCGGCGGCCGGAGCGCGATCATGGCACGTCAGGCAGTTGTGCAAGCAGATGAACCCCAAGATGACAGGGAACGCGATGCCGCCTTGCGTCCGCGCTGGCTGCGCGATGTGATCGGCCAACGGGCAGTTGTGCAGCGGCTGGGCATCACGCTCAATGCCTGCCGCAAGCTCAAGGAGCCACTGGCGCACATCCTCTTCGATGGACCTCCCGGCCTCGGCAAGACGACGTTTGCCACCGTGTTGCCGAACGAACTGGGAACGACGCTGCAAATGACGAGCGGACCGGCCCTGTCCAAGCCGTCCGACCTGTTGCCGTTTTTGTCGAACGCGACGGAAGGCTCGATCCTGTTCATCGACGAAATCCATCGCATGCCGCGCGTGGTCGAGGAGTTCATCTATCCCGCGATGGAGGACTTCCGCATCGACATCGTCCTGGGCGAGGGCGTCAGCGCCCGAACCATTTCGATGCATCTGAAGCACTTCACCTTGATCGGCGCCACGACGCGCTCGGGCATGCTCTCCGGCCCGATGCGCGATCGCTTCAAGATGCACGAACACCTCGAGTTCTACAGCGTCGAGGAGTTGGCCCAGATCGTCAAGATCAACGCCCGCAAGCTGAACACGCCCCTCGACGAGGACGCGGCGATCGAACTGGCGCGGCGCAGCCGGGGGACACCGCGCATAGCCAACGCGCGCTTGTGGTGGTCGCGGCACTTCGCCACAAGCGAGGCCGATGGCCACATCACACTCGATCTGGCGAAGGCGGCCCTTGAGATGGCCGAAGTCGATCCCGAAGGACTGGACAAGCAGGATCGCCGCTATCTGGAAACGCTCGTTGGCATCTTCGACGGCGGCCCGACCGGCGTCGAGGCGCTGGGCGCGACGATGAACCTGCCGTCCGACACGCTGAGCGACGAGATCGAGCCGTACCTGCTCCGAGAGCAGTTCATCGTGCGAACGCCGCGCGGCCGAATGGCGACGGCGCGGGCGTACACGCTGCTCGGCCGGAAGATGCGTCCCCCTGAGGCGCAGCAGCCGGGGCTGTTCGATTGACCGAACAGTGCTGGTCGGTGTTGCGTGAAGCTGTGCGAATGCAGTACCATCAGGGACGAGAACCGTGCTGGCGGGGAGAGCAGGGATGACCGAAATTGTCTTCAGCGGAGCGATCCGGGTGCCGGTCTGGATTCAGGACCTGGACTCGTTTCGACGCTGGACCCGCGCGGAGGATTTCCCCGATCAGGGAGAAATCTCCTATCTGGACGGCTTGCTCTGGGTGGACCCCAGCATGGAACGAGGTATCCATAACCAGATCAAGACAGCGGTGATTGCGGCCTTATTTTTGCTCGTCAGGACAAATAGTCTGGGACTCGTCTACAGTGATAGGATGCGACTCGTTCACCCGGAGGCAGGGCTGTCCAGCGAACCAGACGGGTTGTTCCTCAGTCACGATGCCCTTCGCCGGCAGCGCGTCCAGTTCGAGCAAGGAGACGAATCGCTCGAAGTGGTCGGCTCTCCTGACATGGTCCTCGAAGTCGTCAGCCCCAGTTCGGTTGAGAAGGACACAATCCATCTGCTCGACCTGTATCACAAGGCGGGTGTGCAAGAATACTGGCTGATGAACCCGCTCGAAGCCGTGCCGGACTTCAAGAT
>JBBSDR010000774.1:0-4431 GCA_038240465.1 Gemmatales bacterium | reverse complement strand
CTTAGCGGACAGCCCGCTAAGCCGCAAGCGGCGGGAAGTTATTTCGCAACCGTTCCTTAGCTCAAGTTTACGGACCAGGCGAAGAAGCTGTTTCGCGAAATCAAGCGCTGAGCAGCCTGCTGGCTTCAAGGCACCAGGCCAAGAAAGGGTGCGGGGTCTGACCCTTTCCCGCGTCCGCCCCATTGAGGGGAGTGGGGAAGCGCGAAACGCAAGCATTCCGACGCTGTCTCTCGACTCCATCGACGAGGTCCTGTTGCCTCTATTGCGCGGTTATCTGCCGCAGGATGATCTGCACATAGCGCCGGATATTCCGCCGCGCAAGTTGGCCGGGGCCTGTCGCTCATGTCAGGTGCCGGCCGGCGAGACGATCCTGGTGTTGTTCGAGGCCACTGTCACCGGCTCGGGGCGCTGTTCGCTGCTGCTGGCCCGCGCCGGCGTCTACTACTTCAACGATCGTGGCACGAAGGTCGCGGGTCCGGGACAGATTTCCTATTCCGCCCTGATCGGGCGGCGCATCTGGCGTGAATCATGGGCCGAGGTCGGGCTGGATTGCGGCAAGTTCTTCCATCGCAACGGCTCGCAGTTTTCCGCCGATCGCATGGTCGAGATGCTCCTGGCCGTGCAGGGTGCGTTGCGCGGAAAAGTTCGAGGTTAGCCGCGACGCGCAGTCTTCGGAGCGGAGCGCGTGGCGCGACAACGCCGGACGCGCTCCGCTGCGAAGACTCCGCGTCGCGGCTAACCCAGGCATCAAGCCATGTCGCGCAACTCCTCGTCGATGTCCGCTTCGGAGCCGACCTGATCGCGCAGCTCCTGCCGGAAGAGTCGCTCATAACGCGCACCCACTTCTTTCAGAGCGTAACGCACCTGGTCCCGCGTGACACCGAACCGGGCGGCCAGGGCTTCCTGGGTGGGTTCCTCCGTGCCAGTCTCGCGCAGATGAACTGCCTCGAAGATCTGGTAGCGCACCCAAACGGCGGGATCATTGAGGCCGTGATAGTAGTCGCGCAGGCTGCGGCGGACGGTGGCCGGGACGTCGCTCTTCCACTGCCGATCGAATGCCTGTTCGGGGGTCTCGCCGGCCGGCGGTTCCCAGACGCGGTCGCTGTCCTGCACGAGACTGTGGACAGAAACGAACCGTTGCTCGAACTGCTTCTGGGCGGGCGCGCGGAGAGTGCGATCGTAGGCGAAGCGTTTGACGAGGATGCGCAGGTAATCGCGGAAACGTCCGCGGACAGAATCAGCGCGCTGAAGCCAGCCGCGGGCGAGGAAGTTGACGAAGAACTCCTGGGTGAGGTCCTCGGCGTCTTCGGCCTTGTGTCCCCTGGCCCGGAGGAAGTGGAAGGCAGGTTTCCAGTAGCTGGTGATGAGCCGGTTGAGGGCGGCAACGAACTGCGGATGCGTCGAGTCCTGCGCCTTGCGGACACAACTCCAGGCCGTGGACGGAAACCGGGCCGAGGGAGTGGCCAGCGTCATGAGGCCCTCCGGGGGTCGAGAGTGGGACAGGGACCATTCACCCCGCAGGATACTTCGCCGCCGGGAGGGTCGCCAGGTTTTTCGAGAATTCTGTCCCCAATTGCGACGAAGTATCCGAATGGAGAGGTGAGGGCGGGGTGAGCGGATGCTCGACAGCGGGCCTCGCGTGTGGGACAATCAGGCGACATCCTTCTGGGGCAATGTGCGGCAGCATTTCCGGGGGCGATCATGGCGAAGGTGACGGTTCGCTGTACCAACTCTCCTTGCACGGCCCAGTACACGGTGGTCGAGTCGGACCTGGGCAAGACGGGCACATGCAAGAAATGCGGGAAGAACTTCAAGGTTGTGCGGGCTGGTACACCTCCGCGCGCGAACGGAGAGCGCCCGCGCGGCGAGGACGGCATTCCGGTCCACTGGGAGCCTGGCGATCTTATTCTTGACCTGTATGAGGTCCGGGAAATGGCGCAGGGGGTGCCCTTCGCCGAGGGCGGCATGGGGCGCGTCAACCGGGTCTGGCACAAGCAGTGGCAAACCGAGCTGGCCGTCAAGAGCGTTAACCCAGAGAAGCTGAAAAAAAGTGCGCAGGCGGTGGACAATTTCAAGCAGGAAGCCGAGGAGTGGGTGAACAAGATCGGCCTGCACCCGCACATCGTCGGCTGTCACTACGTGCGACTCCTGGGCGGACTGCCGCGCGTCTTCGTCGAATTCGTGGACGGCGGCAGTTTGAAGCAATGGATCAATTCGCGCCGTCTCTACGAAGGTGGGCACGATCAGGCTCTGGAGCGGATTCTGGACGTGGCCATTCAGTTCGCCTGGGGGTTGCACTACATCCATGAATTGGGCCTGATCCATCAGGACGTCAAGCCGGACAACGTGATGATGACGGCAGACGGCATTGCCAAGGTGACGGACTTCGGCCTGGCCAACGCCCGCGCTGCGGCGTTCGACGAGGAGGGAGACCGGCCCGCCGGCTATTCGCTTTTGGCCACGTTTGGGGGAAGGACCGAGGCCTACTGCTCTTACGAACAGGCCGACATCGCCGCAAAAAGGAAAGCCGGCGTGCCTCGCGATCAATGTCAAAAGTTGACACGCCGCACGGATATCTGGTCCTGGGCCGTTAGCGTTCAGGAGATGTTCAAGGGAAATAAAGGCGAAGACTACGACTATCAGCCCCTCTGGCCGTCAGGAAGCGTGGCGGATCGCTTCCTGAAAGCGGATGTAGTAGACGAGTGTATTCCGGAGACACCGCCCGCCGTGAGCGATTTGCTGCGAAGCTGCTTTCAGCGCCGCCCGGAGGACCGTCCGCACGATATGTTACAGGTGGCCGACTCTCTCCGCGACCTCTACCACCAAGTGATCGGCCAGACCTATCCGCGCGAGCAGCCGAAGCGGGAAGAGCTGCTGGCGGACAGCTTCAACAACCGAGCGGTGTCGCTGTTCGACCTGGGCAAGCAGGATGCAGCAGAAGCGAAGTGGCGTGAGGCGCTGAAAGTGGACCCGCACCACCCCGAAGCCACCTTCAACTGGGGTCTCATCCAGTGGCGTTCGGCGCGGATGACGGACGAGAAACTGCTACAGAAGTTGCGCGAAGTCCGCGTTTCGTCCACTGATCCCGCACGTGTAGACTACCTGATGGGGCTGGTTCACCTGGAACGCAGCGATGCGCGTGCAGCCTTTCAATTGCTGAGGAAGGCCCACGAGGCGGGCACGGGCCGGGCGGGAATCACTTCCGCGCTGGGTCTGGCGCAATCATTCGAGGGGCACACGGGCGATGTGGCCTCGGTATCGTGGAGCCTCGACGGCCGCTGCGCCCTCTCGGGGAGCGAGGACAAGACTCTGCGACTATGGGAAGTGTCCAGTGGCAAGTGCCTCCGCATCTTTGAGGGACACACGGACAAGGTAAACTCGGTGACCTGGAGCCCCGACGGCGACTGCGCCCTTTCGGGGAGTGCTGACAAGACGTTGCGTCTTTGGGAAGTGTCCACTGGCAAGTGCGTTCGCATCTTCAAGGGGCACAAGGACTCGGTGAACTCGGTGGCCTGTAGTCCCGACGGCCGCTACGCCCTCTCAGGGAGCGATGATGGGACGATGCGGCTCTGGGAAGTGTACAGTGGCAAGTGCTTGCGCACCTTCAAGGACACGGGTTCAGTAAAATCGGTGTCGTACAGCACCAGCGGGGATTTTGCTTTCTCGGAGGATGAGAACAAGACGGTGCGGGTGTGGGACGTGAATAGCGGGCAACGCAAGGGCACATTCAAGCAGGACCAGGAGGAGAATGTGAAATCGGTGTCGTGGAGTCCCGATGGCCGCTGTGCCCTCTGGGGCTACGGAGATACGCTGTGGCTGTGGGGAATCGTGTTCGCAAAGCAACCCGTTCCTCTGGTCACCAGCACGGCAAGCACAGCCAACGCCGCCGTGTACCACCACCTGCTCCAGCAAGTTCGCGATTCGCTCACCAGCAATCCAGTAGTCGCGGCGGCACTCCTCCAGGAGGCGAGGCAAGAACCAGGCTGTTCGCGCAGGGAAGATGCTATGGGATTGGCGCGGCGATTATCTCACTCCCTGGGCCACCGTCGCTTTGTGGGAGGCTGGGAAAAGCGCATCTTCAAAGGGCACACGTACTCGGTGAACTCGGTGGCGTTCAGCCCTGACGGCCGCTTCGCCCTCTCAGGGAGTGATGACCAAACCCTGCGGCTGTGGGAGGTGTCCAGTGGCAAATGCGTGCATACCTTCAAGGGGCACGGGAACGCGAACTCGTTGGCCCTGTACGGCGTGAACTCAGTGTCGTGGAGCCCGGACGGCGACCGTGCCCTTTCGGGGAGTGCTGACAAGACGTTGCGTCTTTGGGAAGTGTCCACTGGCAAGTGCCTTCGCATCTTCAAGGGGCACAAGGACTCGGTGAACTCGGTGGCCTGTAGTCCCGACGGCCGCTACGCCCTCTCAGGGAGCGATGATGGG
>JBBSDR010000773.1:0-4437 GCA_038240465.1 Gemmatales bacterium | reverse complement strand
TTAAGTTTCCCGGCCGCGTCTTCCCAGGGGTATTCGCAATTGTCGGGCCGCGCGCCCTCAAGCCTGACCGCCGGGGCCAACAGTTCGATTTCCGCGGCGATCACCCGCGCGTACTCCAGATTCCAGGCCGCTTTATGTGTGCCGAGGCCGGGGAGGATGAGTTGCTGCCGGATAACGACGGGCAAGGTTCCGGCCACATAGGCATGACTCGATTGCAAGTCCTTCGGCTCAGCGCCGCCCTTGATGAGGTGCGCCTCGAACAGATTCTCGCACGCCATCTGTAAGAATTGCAGCTTGTGACATTGCGGGATTGAGGCATCGCCCTGGAGCCGGTTGTAGGTTGCGAAATCCGCGGCCGATGCAGCGCGTCGTGCGGCCATTGCCGTTGCCGAACGGATGCAACGTCACAAAGTAGAAGTGGGCCACGAGAGCCTGAACGACGGCATGTTCCGCCTTGAAGCGGGCGGAGTTGATGAAGTCCAGAAATCGATCGACGAGTTGTCGGGTCAACAGGCCGCCGGAAGGAGCCGAGTGAACGCCGCCGAGTTGCGGGCTTCCCACGGTCACATTGTGACCGCCTTCGCGCAACCGACCGGGAACATTCTCGTGCTCATCGCTGCCGGCCGTCAGCAATTCGTGGATGGCGAGGACGTCCTCCAGGCGAAACGGGCGAGGAGAGTCAAAGTGATTCTCGACCCAGCGGAACGCCGCTGCGGCGTTTCCCGTCTGGCGGTGCAACTGATCGCTGCTACTGGCCTTCACGTCCTGTGTCAACTGACGGGACACCTCCTGTTCCGAAAGCGGATTCCCTTCGATGGCCGTGGTCCCATGCACCGCCCGGACGATGTATAGCTTCTGCAGATCGGTCTTCCACTCCTGCGGCAAATGCAATCGGCTCAGCGCCAGACGGTTCGCCTCGATGTGCAGGAGATCGTCCCGGAAGGCGCCGGCGTCACAGTGAAGATCAAAGCGGAATGTGGACCAGTTCATTAGTTTTGCCAACAGTTTTGTCAGCGCAAGCCTCTCATAACAAGTATGTTATAACATACTACCTATCAGATTTGGCAAGAGATTTCGCATCTTGGCGGAGCAGGGCGGCGCGCACTGCGGACGCATTTTGGGCGGTGAGGGGGGTGTGGCGCTTGGGCGTGAAACGAATCCTGCGCCGACGTGCATCATAGCGGATGAGCAGCCGATCTGGCTTACGCCAAAGACAAAACGCCTTCAGAAAGCCTGAAAAACACCAATAGGGATGCACCTGCCGTGAAGGACCCGACGAGCGTTGAGGCGTCAGCCCGACAGGGTGAACCGATAGGTCGAAAAGGGAATCCGGTTGCTCCACCGCGTCGCGCGACGTATTGTGGAGTGTCGAGACGGCGGATCGCTGGAACGGAACGAGGGACATTTCGATGCCGCGGTTGACCTGCCTTCTGCTTGTGCTGCTGCCGCTGTCGCTGCGCGCCGACGAACTGGCTTCCTTCACCGGCTTCACCCGGCCCGGCGCTCCCAACGATACCCGTCAGGATGGGAAAGTCCTCTTCATCGCCGATAACAAGGACCAGAAGAAGGAGGCGATAGGCGCCACCGTCTACTTCACCGTCCTCGATCTCGCGAAGAAGGATGACTGGGGCGTCGAACTGAAGGAACTGGCGGATCGCTTCAAGGCTGGCATCGACGCCAACGGCAGTCCCGCGCCGGCCTTCGATGCGAAGGCGAAGTATCTCTACCTCTACCAGACGGTCAACGATCGCGGGACGGAGGTTCCCATTCAGAGTACACTGGTCCGGATTCCCGATGACATCAAGGCGAGCGATCTGACGTCGTGGGGAGCGTTTCGCGGCATCACTCTGAAGCTGGCCAAACCGGCGGAAACAGGCAAGGAAAACGGACCGATCCTGGCCGTCTCGACGTCGAACCGCGATGGCAGCACGGCAGCCGAGATGCTCTATCGCTCGTTCAGTCCCGCGCTGCCCGCGACGCAATCGTATCGCCTCGGTGTGATCCCCACGCGCGGCGATCCCGCTCCCAAACCCGGTCCGGGAGTGGCCCGCGTCGAGTGGGAGCAAGTCGATCCGGCCTATCAACCCGATCACGTCATTCTCGCCGCCCGAGCCGACGTTCGCGGCCTGGGTTTTCGCGCTGTCTGGAGCGACAAGAACATGCTCGCGCGCACGGGCCGCAGTACCGTGTTCGGGTTCACCTCGAATCTGCCGCCGCGCTATGAAGTCGTTCGTATCCAGGGGCCACGCGATCCGTCCGCCCCGGTCAAGCCGGCCGGGATGGGAGAAGATGCTGCCGTGACCGGAAAGGACCAAATCCTCGCCGAGGGGCAGGTGCCGGTGCCGCGACCCGAGCGAGTGACTCCAGCCGCCGCGACCGATCCTCCGAAACCGCCCGCGCCGGAACCGCCGCTGCCGCCGCTGCCTGCTCCCATCAGCATTCCCCAGCCGAGCGACTCATCGTCTTCCTCGGGCGGCAGCACACCGATCGCAAGGGGTTCCTTTGGGTCTGTCGGAGGCGCTCAATCATCAGGAGGCGGCGGGAGTTCGGGAAGCAGTGGCAGCAGCAGCGGCAGCAGTGCGCAAGCGCAGCAGACATCCCAGCAGCAACAACAGCAACAGGCCGCGCTGAGTCCGCTGCAGCAGATCAATCTGATTGTGCAGCAGACCGTCTCGCAGAAGACGCAGGTGAGCCAGGATCAGCAGCAATCGCAGGGACAGAGTCAGAGCCAATCGCAGTCGCAATCCCAGACCCAATCGCAGGGGCAGGATCAGACTCAGGGCGGGACGCCGGTTGTGGTGCCGGAGCCGCCGACGATCTTTCTCGGGATGCTGGCCCTGGTATTTCTCGCGCTCGGCTATGTGCGTTCCTACTGAGCGGGCGAAGACAGGCTCAGGTGTCGCCGGCACTCATCGAGGATCGCCTGGCTGGCTGTCGCGCCAACTCTCGTCACGCCAAGCGCCCGCACGGCGAGCAGACGCTCGAACGTCCGCACTCCTCCCGCCGCCTTGACCTGGACCTGAGGCGGCGAACAGCGGCGCATCAGTTTCAAATCCTCATCGGTCGCGCCCTGGGTGGCATACCCCGTCGATGTCTTGACGAAGTCCGCGCCGACCTCGCCACAGATCCGGCAGAGTTGTTCCTTGTGTTCGTCCTGCAAGAAGCAGTTCTCGAAGATGACCTTCACCAGCGCGCCGCGCCGATGGGCCGCCTCGACAACGGCGCGAATGTCGCCGGCAACGTAGTCCCAGTCCTTGCTCAGAACCTTGCCGATGTTGACGACCATGTCCAGCTCGCGGGCGCCGTCGTCCAGCGCTCGCGCGGACTCATCGACCTTGATCGACGTGAGATGTCCGCCATGCGGAAAACCGATGGTCGTGCTGGCAGCAACACTCGAACCGTTGAGGATCGAGGCGGCCAGCTTGACGCCGTAAGGTTTGATGCAAACGGACGCGACGTCGAGTTGCCGGGCGAGCAGACAGCCCTGTTCAAGATCGCTATCGGTGAGCGTTGGCTGCAAGAGCGAGTGGTCGATCATCTTGGCGATGTCGCTCAAGGTGAACTTCGTCATGGCCGTTCTCTGAAGGACTCGCATTGCGAGGGAAATCGACGATCAACTCACTTCCAGCCTGAATTCTGGGAGGTCCAACTCGTTAGCCTCTTCCGACAGGCGAAACGATCGGGCGAACACCCCCGAGCGAAGCCAGCCCGACTGGGAACGGACGGCGACAAACTTCTTCGCGGAATAACGGTAGATCCGGAAGTCGAGCACGCTCCCGAGCGGATTGACGAGCCAGTATTCACGGACGCCAGCGCGATGATACAGTTCGAGAAGATGGTTTGTGTCCTTCTCGACCGAGGTGGGGCTGACGACTTCGAGGACCATGTCCGGAGAGCCAATCAACTCCAGGGAATTTCTTCCCTGTTGCAATTGGGCGCGCTGCCGAAGGAGTGTCTCTTGCTTGACGAAGAGAGCATCCGGCTCACTCGAAAGTCCCGCCTCGGGATGAATGAGCCTCATGTTATCGCCGTAGAATCGACCCAGTCGAGCGGTCTGGACAAGAAGGAAGAGGACTGCCGTCATGGCGGTTTTGATCTGATTGTGGACGTCGCGTTCCATGGTGGGATCCACCCAGAGCATGCCATCGAGGAAGGAGATTTCACCCTGATCGGGGTATTCGCCCGAGAGGCACCAGCGGCGAAAAGAGTCCAGGTCCTGAACCCAGATCGGGACACGAATGGTTCCACTGAGCACAATTTCTGTCATCCCTGATCTCCCGAGGGTCGCTGCCATACCCATGATGCTACCCGAATCGAATAGGAAAAGGCAACGCCGACAGGAAACGGAAACGTTTAGGTCCAACGGCGAAATAACTTCCCGCCGCGTGGGGGGGGGGGCGCCGTGCGCCCACCCCCCAGCCGCCCCCACACGTTTGG
>JBBSDR010000772.1:0-4440 GCA_038240465.1 Gemmatales bacterium | reverse complement strand
CACGCCCTGGAGCAACTCGACACGGTCGATGATCGTCTCTCCCACCGGTGAGACGACGCGGAACGCCTTCTCCGCCGGGGTTCCCGGCACGACGGGACGATACAGGACCGCCATCGGCTTCTTGTCGGCGAACGTCAGCAGCAGACGAATGTCGCCGGCTTCGGGCGCTTGCCGGTCCGCCTTCGCTCCGGGATCGGTCGCCAGATGCAGATCGACGGCCGCGCCGCTCTTGAACAGACGCTCCCAGTCGCGGCCGGTGTTCTTCAGCGGGCCGAGGTTATTCACGTCCCAGGCCAGGTAGAGATACTTGTCGTCGTAGCCGATGCGGAAGGCCGCGCCACCGTCGAGAGAGGCGTCCGGCGCTCCCCAGCCGCCCAGCTTGCCGTCGAGAGGCGGCGCAGTCCGCACACGATAGGCGTCGATGACCGGACTGCGGACGTACAGTTGTGCTCTTTCACGGCGTGCGTCCCACTCTTTCGCCTTGCGCAAATCCGTCGCCGTCACCTCGATCTCGCCGCCGAGACGTTCGTATTTGTCGAGTCCAACCACTTCGAGAATGCTGATGTGATTGTGGCCGGCGACGACATAGTATTTATCGCCCGCACGGCAGAAGTAACCGGAGAAATGCTCCTCACCGGCGGTCAGCCCCTCGGGCATCAATTCACGAGCGTGTTCCTTCATGCTCCAGGGTCGAGCGCCGTTGCGCAGGTCGCGGAAGATCGGGCCGGCGAGCAGACCGTCGCGCGTCCAGACGTTCCACGCGCCGCTGTTGCCGTGCAGGACGACGACCTCTCCAAGTCCGCCCTCGACTTGCGCATGGCCGACGATGCCGAACTGAGCGACGACCTGATCGGGACGCCACGGTTTGGCATTGTGCAGCGCCTGGACGCCGGCCCCCTCTTGCGGGAAGGTCCAGAGCAACTTGCCTTCGGGGGAGAGTACTGCCTGCCGATCCCTGTCCATTCCCATGCGGAAGAACGCCCCATCGTTGAGACGATACAGCACCCGGCCGGCGAGCCTGGGGAACTCCTTCTCCTCGTAGACCGGAACGCCGCTGGGCAGGAACTCCTTCACCTGATAGCGAATCGTTCCCGCCTGAACGCCGAGATCGGCATTGAAGTTCGTCGGACCGGTCGCGCCATCGCCGCGCGGCTTCAGTTCGACTTCCTCGGCCTGGACGATGCCGTCGCCGTTGCGGTCGATCCAGATGAAGCGATGCGTCGTCAGTGACTTGCCGCCGAACTTCGCCATCACCTCCGGGTCTTTCAGCGGCTCGAAATGCTCGGCCAGCCCCATCGCGGCCGCCAGCTTGAGCTTGCCATTCTCGTATCGGTAAACGATGCCGCACGACTGCTCGGAGAAAAGAGGCCGGGTCACGAGATAGGTGCGCTCGCCAACGCGGATCGGCACCTCGCCCGCCGGAGTCGAGCCGGTCCAGGTCATGTTCTTGATGCGCGACAGGCCCGTCTTCCAGTCCAACTCGAACTCCAGCGGCCCATAGAAAAGGCGCGTCTTGTCGTGCGGATCGAGGACGCCGCCGCCGCCATAAGGCGTGTTGCCGAGCAGTTCCTTGACGAACTTGCCCTCCGTCGTCCAGACGGTCACGCGCTTGGGATGATACTGGCTCTCAATCATCCACAGTTGGTCCTTCGCATCCACGGCGAGGGCGCTGACGGAGCCGACGCGGGCCGGCTCCCACGGACCAGCCTTGAAGCCGCCCGGATGACCGATCGAACGCAGATACTTGCCCGTGTCATCGTAAACGCGGACATTCTGCCGTTCTTCACCGCCATCGTAGACGTACAGCCGGCCTTGCCGGTCGAACGTCAGACAGGTTGGCCGCAGCAGATCGGCGACGAACACGCGCTGATCGGCGCGGACAATCTTGCTGCCCGACAGCGCGAACAGCTCGCCAGCCGGGTTCAGGGCGATGCCGCCGGGCTGGTCGAGAGACATCTCGCGGACGAGCTTCGACGTCGTCGTATCGTAGACCTCGAGGCGCTCGAAGGCCGTCGTATCGACCGGCACCTCACCGCCGACGTACTTCAGCGCGGCCACGCCCCAGACGCGGCAGCGCTTCAGATCGATCGTGCCGCCGCCGAGGTCGATGCGAATGCCCAGGCAGGCAGACTGGCCCTTGTCGGCCCACTGTTTGACCACGCGCAGCCGCACCGCTCGCGTCTTGACCTCACGACCGAAATCGACGTAGCCATCAACGTAGCGCGCCGCCGGATTGTTGACGCCGAGTCCGCCGTAGCCATTGGCGACGTCGCGCCGCTGCTGCTCATACGAGGCAACTTCCTTCCAGCCGTCGCGAGCCTTGATGTCGATCGCGCCCGTCTCGGCTCCGGTCCAGACGTCAATCTTCGTCAGTTGGCCGTCAATCTCCTTGATGGCCAGGCCGCGTAGAGACTGCGCTGTCTTCCACTCCAGCGCGTAGATACCCGGATCGCTCTCGCTGAGCGGGACCGTGCGCTTTGCATCCCAGGAACCGTCCTTCTCGACCTTGCCGCTGTTGACGCGGATAACGGCCTCGGGCGTCACGTTGACGAATCGCCGCCGCAGCAGTTTCATGCCTTCGAGCCGGCCGCGCCAGGTGGTCGTATCCTTGCCGAAGTCAAGGGCATCGCCTGGCCCCTTCTTGTCGATCAGGTCGCCGAGTGGATCCTTCTCAATCTGTCCCTTGACGAAGGTGATTCGCAAGGCGCGCGTCTTCGTTCCCTCGGGCGCGGGGACGGCTTCCCACGGGTTCGAGCCCGACGACGCGAACGGAATCCAGTCGGACTCGCGTTCGGCGCTGGGCGGAGAGGCCGCATCGGGCTTCAGAACGCTCAGCAGGACGCGGACGTCCGGTGTCTGCGGCACAGGAAAGACGACGCTGCCCAGCGGCACAGGGCGACGGAACGATAGGACGATATGCTGTCGCGATTTCTTGCCGCCCTCGGTTTCGAGGTATTCCATCTCCTTCGACATGCCGCCGCCGGGCGGCTGCGAGGTGAGCCGGAAGAGCCGCAGAAAGTCGCCGCGCGGATTGGGAACATTCTCATAGGCGACGCGGGGCTTGCGCTGTTCGGGATAGCACGGGACGCAGTCGAGGAGAGCGGCATCCTCGGCCGCGGCCGCTCCCTCGAACCATGAAGCGCTCGCCTTGACCGACAGGTAGAGCTTGCCATCGCGGGCCGCGAGACCTTGCAGGCCGCGCCGGCGTGTGGCGCTCGGCTTGAGCATCAGCACTTCGCGGATCTTCTTCGTCTTGAGATCAACACCCCAGACAGCATCGGTCGAGGACCCGAGAATGGTCGAGCCGACAAAGACTTCCTGTGCGTCGCCAGCGAGGAACTGCGCTCCCGTCCAGGCGGCGAAGGAGTGATGGCCCCAACGTTTGCGGCCCTCGAGATTGCACTCGATGAGCGAGATGCCGCTCTCGGCCACCATCGAGCCGAGAAAGACGCTGTCGCCGGCCGCGCAGCCGGAGATCGGCGGCGTGTGGTCCGCCATCCAGCCGCCGCTGTCGTGATGTCCGTTGATCCAGGGCGAGTTCTCGGGCGCATGCCGGGCCACGTCGGGGTAGGCCGTCATCTCATACTTGAGGCGCAGTTCGGGACCGCTGACCGCCGACCAGCGATACTTCCCCGGCTCGACAAAGTTGCCGTCCTCGTCCTTGAGGTCCCAGGTCAGGGAGTGTTCTCCCTTCGCCGTTGGATTGCGCGTGATGAGATTGCGCGCTCGCGTTCCATCCGGCCGATTGACCGCCAGCGTCAGGTTGCCCTCATCCTTGAGTCGATAGGGAATCGTGAATGGCGGCAGTTCCCCGGCGGTGATCGAGGGTGGTGGCACGGGCTGATTGCCGAGATCGCTGACAACGTGGAAGCCATTGACGCGGGCGATGGGGCCATCCGCTGTCTTCAGGAACGTCAACTTGAGGCCGCGCGTCCGGATCGGTTTCGCGAACGCCACCCAGCCTGCGGCGTCTTCCTTCCAGTCGCGCGGCCGCTTCCACTCCGCCGGCGTCGCGGCTCGCGGGTTGACGGTTGCCGGTCCGTCGAAGGTCTCGACGTCGAGTTTCTGGACGTTCGCGTCGAGCCAGAAGCCGCTGATGGTTTGCTCTTGCTGCCAGGAGAGGAGGAACCACGATGGATGAATGTCGCTGACGGCGGGAGCGGGAATGAAGCCGCGCTCGTCCTTGCCGACGTTGACCCAGCCGCCGCGTCCCGAAGGGATGTTCGAGGCGGGAGAGGGGACGTACTGCGCCATCGGCGGCAGATATTCGCGATCGGCATAGGCAAGAGCAGCCGGCGTGATGTTGTGGAACCGCTCGCCGAACAGCCTTACGCCCGTCAGTTCCTTGCTCTGCGTTTCGCGCTCGACGATCAGCACCGCTCGCGTCTTCGTATCAACGGGCAGGGTGAAGAGGCGGCCGGCCCCCGGCCGGGGCGGGGT
>JBBSDR010000771.1:0-4447 GCA_038240465.1 Gemmatales bacterium | reverse complement strand
CTGCCCGGCCTTCCGAGGAGGTGAGGTCGGGCAGCGGAGCAACACCAAGAACCAAGCCCCGAGGACGGGGCTGGCCCCGAGGCAGGATGTCTGAAACACGTTTGAATGCGGATCGGAATAGACGGAAATATCCTTAACCCCGTGTCCACTTTTCGTGGGGAACTCCAGATCTTATGACTCACGTCTAGACACCCAACTCGTTCCTCGAGCCGCTTCATTACAGATTTCGGGTAATTTGGAGACAGACCAATGCCCAGACCCTCTGCCACCCAGTCCAGGATCAGGCTTGCGTGGTCCACCTGTACGCGACGACATCCTTCAGCCGGGGGCGGGAGCCAGTCGTTGATGTTGATGCCGGTGGGGTAGAGGTCATAAGGCAGGTGAAAGATGGTGAAGCTCTCCATGATTTCCCGATTAAAGCACGCCGCGTTCGGGCAACGCGACGCGAACATCTGGCCGACGCTCCCAGTCTTCGGGAAGTAGACCATCCTCTTGAGAGATTTCGTAAGCCTCGGTGAGCCGAGATTAACATCAGGGAGCCGCGGGATCAGCACGAGGTCCATGCCTCCTCGGATGACCAGCATCTCTGCAAGGGTTCTCGGATGCTTCTCCACGATCTGCAGGTTCCCGAGAATGTCGCGTGTATCGATCTCTCCTTCCCGCCAGCAGGCGTCGCACGCGAAGAGCTTTGGGAGGACATAGCTTGCCAGTGTCGATGTCGTGCCAATGACGAGAGGGGGCGTGGCAGCGGCCTTGACCTCCATGACACCCATCTGCAGGGATCGTTCGGCATCTCCGCATCGGCGGTAGAATGCCTTGCCGGCATCAAGCAGCCTCTCCTCTGGTCGGCAAGGTTTTCGCTGGATCAGGGGAGACCCAAGGAAGGTCTCGAGCTTGCGTAACCAGGGGGACACCTTCTCGAGCTTCAGTCCTTGCTTCCCCTCGCGCAAAACCTCCTCCACATCCTCCAAGGTCTTCGCCTTTCCCTCCAGAAACAGATCGCACATCTGGACGTATCGCCTTACGTCTTCCAGGGTGAGTACCCGCTTTGGCTCTCTGGCCTTTGGTGCTTCTCCGACGTTTTGACTTCCAGGCATGATGCACTCTTTCTTCGTCGATCGAGTTCCTGCGTGGTTCGCTGTCTCGCCTTACCCCCGAGTGGATTGCTCACGACCTGGTACGGGCAGCGTAGCGCCGGCGCATTACCAACCATGCCGCTGGAGCGCAAACGCTGGCAGAATAGGGGTTTGTGAGAAACTTATCTCCGCCCTGGTCGTTCTTTACTTCAACGAGTCCATCAGAGCCGACAAGAAATCGGGGACGAATTCCGAAGCCAGCGTAGCAGCCAACAAGCATCGCGCCTAGACCCCGACCAAAGAGGTGAACCATGAACAACAAGAGCGTCAATCAGGCCCTCGCCGCGCATCAGCAAGGGACGTCCGGGAATTCGGTCTTCGCATTGACCGGCTCGACTGATTCTCTCACAACTGGCCGCGATCTGCTGCAGCCGCACTGTGCGATCTGTCCGCTCTGCGCTCCAGGGATGACCCGACGTCTGCCAGCAAATGGTCGCACAAACGAATCTCCGCGAAGAAAGGAGCAACGCATCATCGTCGTACCCTGAATCAGCCTCGGACGAGGCAGCTTGCTCCAGTTCTCCACGAAAAGCGCCCCGTGTGTTAGTCCACACGGGGGCTCGCCAGCAGTGGATAAGAGCAAACACTGCCAGCAAGCCGAGTGTGCCGCAAATGTCCATGATCTGTCAAGGAGCCGCACTGTCCATATTCGCCTTGGTCTCAGAGAGATAAGAGCAATGAACACCGAGATTCGCGTATTCAACCCGGCGCCCTTCCGTCAGAAGACTCGAAAGAAGAAGAAAAAGAAGACCTACGTCCGTTCCTATCCCCCTGGACATCTCGTCTTCGAGCGGTCTGTCGTGCGTCAGTCCTCCGATGTAGACATCGAGGCGATCCTCGCGGACCACACTGACCTTCGCCACGTCCTGATCAAGCTCCTCGGAATTCGGCGCTATCTAGCGCACCAGACGTATCTCGAACTCGGCCCAGCAGCGATCGCCAGACGTGACGAGGTTCCCACAGGCACTTCAAGCCGTCGCGAGGGCAATCAGCGTGGCCTCTCCGCCTGGAAGCTGATGGCTGGCATCCTGGACTCACTCCTCAAGCAGGGTCAGTATCCGCTGCTCATCAGTGTCCTGAGCGGTGATCTTCTCCTCCTCACGAGCGAAACCGAGCTGAAAAACCTCCATCTGGTCAATCCCCGCCAACTGCCAGTACGAGCAGGAAAAGCGGCCATTCTCCGATTCATCAACGACCAGAAGGCGCAACTTGCTCGGGAAGATGCCTATCTGTTCGCCCGAAGGGATCCTCGGGGATGGACCCTCGCCGTCTGTTTCGGACCGACGTTCTGTGCAGGTGAGAATGCCGCTTCTCTCCCTGGAGCGGTACGGCTGCCCTTCCTGCAATCCCTGCTGGGAGTGACCCGACACGCTGCATGAAACCGCAAGGGCCAGGACGACTCATGGTCCTGGCCCGCACTCTTCCTCCTCGTCAGAGTGCAACCCACCATCATCGCATCCGCTTAACCCTCGTAGAGTCATCCGTTCCTGCCGGCCAACATCTCCCCTCACGCAGCACTGGTGAAAGCGGCACGCACGCGGGCTCCTTGAAAGTCCGCCAGATACGTTGTCTCCAGCGTCTCGAGGTTGGTGATGGCTCTCTGCTGGTATGCACGCCCCATCTTCGCGGCCTGCTCGAACGAAGGGACGACGATCGACACATCCACGATCCAGCGGTTTCCCTGCTCGTCGTGCCAGGCGCCGAGGTAGTGCGCTGGTTGGGTGAGGAGTGGTGCCAGCCTCTCAATCTGCTCGAGGAGTCTGGCGATGCTCGGCAGTTGAGTGAACACGCCTCCGCACCCGGATTGCCCCACTGCCCAGCCCTTTCGGATAAGGCGACACTGGAACAAATCGGCTGTGAATCCACCCGTGGCTCTCCATTCAGAGAGCAGCACCGGCAGAAACTCTCTCACACAGGCATGATCGAACCTATGCTGTCGCATCTGGCTTCTCCTCGCAGGTGTGGTTGTCTCGAAGTGACAGCGATCTTCTTCTCGTCGCACGATCGCGTTGCCTCCCCACTACCTGGGGCGCTGTTGCGCTCGCAGATCGCTCTTTCAGGATGCGGCTGGCATCGCTCCTGTGTGTCTGCACTGCCCTCGTTGATCTGACACTCATTCCGGCGTGTTTTTTCATGATGCTCACGTTCCGGCGCGCAACTCGGCCCCAATGAGTGAAGGGACTGCAACAAGCCGGTGAGTGCTGCTCACGCAGCGAGAGTTACGACAACGCAGCGAGCAGGTAACCTTGACGAGGTGAACCGTGAACGAGAGCGAAGTCTACAGCGTCATGGCCACATATCAGCAAAAGGCAGCAGAGGGGTGGGCGCTGCAGGACGTGGTGGTAAAGCTGCACGACTGGGCGGAAATCCTGCGTTCCCACTTTAAACTGGAAATCCCCTCGGTCCCTTTGCGACTGGCGAAGCTCCGCTGGAATTGCCTGGGCCACTTCAACCCGGGGTTCAACGACTTCGGGCTGCTCAATGAGATCGCCATCGACGTCATGCACCTGGTAGAGCGCCTGAGCAATGGAGAATGGTGGCAGGTGCTTGGGACCCTGATTCACGAACAGCTTCACTTCTGGCAGAAGGTTCACGGTAAGGCCGCGAAGCCAGGGCCGGGCAACTACCACAACGTCCAGTATCGGGAGAAGGCAAAGCGCTGCGGACTCTTCATCAGCGATCGCGGGGTCAACGAGGGCTACGATCCTGACGGCCCTTTCCTCACTCTCCTCCGCGAACGAGGGATCGAACTGCCGAAGATCCTTCCCGGCGCACCGGAGAAGGCGGTCGGACACTCCACTCTCGCCAGGTGGGTCTGCAACTGCGAGCCTCCCGTGTCCCTCCGTGTCGGCCGGGCCGAGATCCGCGTCAAGTGCCTGGAATGCGACGGAGTATTTTTCAAGATGCAGTAAACGCAGCAAAGGAGAAACCCATGACCACGAGATTCTTACTGACCGCGCACGACCTGGGGGACGGCTGCCAGTTCCACGTCGGCCACCTGCCCGATGAACTGATTTGGGATGAGAAGCTATTCGACACCGTCTGGCGGCTACACCCCGAAGAGAAGCACAAGATCATGATGCACGGCCGCCTCGTCGAGACCCCTCGCTGGCAGCAGGCGTACGCCGAGGACTACCACTACACGGGCCGGACCAACACGGCCCTGCCCGTGCCGGCTGTGCTCGAGCCGCTGTTCTCCTGGGTCCGGGAGACCATCGACAACCGACAGAATGGCCTGCTTCTGAACTGGTATGAAGGGCCGGGTCACTACATCGGCCCCCACCATGACTCGACGAAAAACATGGTCAAGG
>JBBSDR010000770.1:0-4447 GCA_038240465.1 Gemmatales bacterium | reverse complement strand
TTCATGAGTTGGAGCCACGACGGCCGCCGGCTGGCCGCGGCGCATATCGTCAACAATTCGGCGAGCGTTCTCACCTGGGACACCGCCGAGGGGAAACCAGGGACTGCGTGGAAGGACCTTGGGAACTGGCTCGGCAGAATCTTCTGGGACCTCGACAACAAGCGGGTAATTGTCCACGCGCCCACAGGGGTCAAGAGCCTGGATCTCACGGGCGAGGTCCGAACGCTGTCCAGCGACGCGTCGTCCGCGAATTCCTTGCTGGTCCAGGACCCCGCCACCGGCAACCTGCTCTGGGTTGAGGCGCAGCCGAAGGACGGCGTCTCGCACTTCCAGACCTGGGACCGCAAGACGGGCAAGACGGAAGTAAGCCCGGTCAAGATGTGGCCGGCGGGGACGGCGCTGATCTGGTTCCGGGATGGAACGCCGATGGGACTGGACCTGCGCGGCCATCGGCACCGGATCGCGCCTCTGTCCGAGCCGCCGGCGGTCGAGCAGTGGCCGGGCCATTTTGCCTTCCGCAGCACCAGCGTGGCCTGGCTGCCGGACGGCGCCGCGGTGGGCGGCATCCTTTCTGGCGGGGGCGTTCAGTTCTGGAACGCCGAGGACGGCAAGTCCGTGCTGGAGGTGGCCGGCAAGGATACACGAGCCTTTGCCTGGTCGCCGGACAGCAAACGGCTGGCGACGGCCTCGGAACGGGGGCTGCGCCTGTATCGCCCCTGGGACAATGCGAAAACTCCCCTGTTCTCGGACAAGGCGAACACAGCCGCGGCCGGCCTGGTCTGGAGCAAGGACGGCAAACGGCTGATTGTCGAGGGCGGCAACAACAGCGGCCGGGTTGAAGTGTGGGACCCGGAAAAGTTCGAGCGCGTGGGAGAACTCACCGCCCTGCCGGGCCGGAGTTACCGCGCCAGTCCCGACGGCCGCTGGGTGGCGGCTCAAGGCAAGGAGAATGAACTGCAACTGTGGGATCTGGATCAGATGAAGAAGACCGCGAGCAGCAAGCCCGGTCTCGTGAGCGAGGTGCTCGCCTGGAACCCCGACAGCCGGCTGCTGGCAATCCAGTGGACCTTGCTTCGCGTTCTGGCGATTCCGGAGTGCAAGAACGGCCCCGCCTTGCAGCCGATTCAAGGCGTCCGTTTTCCGCGCTGGAGCAGCGACAGCAAGGCTCTCGCCCTGGAACGCAGTACCCTCTCGAATCGGCGTCAGCTATCCATCCTGGATGCGGAGACCGGCAAGGAGCGCCTGGTGCTGATGGACACAGCCAACGTCCTCCTCGAGGGACTGGCCTGGAGTCCGAAGGCTCCGCTGCTGGCCGTCCTGGTGGATGAGCAGATGCTGCGTGTCTGGGACGTCAAGGATGGCCGGCTGCGCTGGCAGCTCCTGATGCTGTCCGGTCCCAGGAGCGCGGTCCTCGGCGGCGACGGGAGCATCCTTCACGCCGATGCCGGCGCGGAGGGGGAGTTGGTTTACGTCCTCGAACGTCCCGGCGGCGGCTTGCGCATTCGGACGCCGAACGAGTTCCGTGAGAAGCACCCACCCGAGTAGCAGGGATTCTGGATCTTCGAGTGCGAGTGGAGGGGCAGGCGGAAAGCGAGACAGCCACGAACCATATCCCAATCGTGCCGGTTCCCTTATTCTTCGCCTGGCCTAATCAATCAGAGCCCCTTCGCGCGGACAAGGGAAAGGTGCTGACAAGGAAAAGGGGACAAGGCAAGGAAAAGGAGTCAAACCCCGTTCCAAATTCGCTCTAGATTTGGAACGGGGTTTGACCCCTTTCCTTGTCTTTCCTTTCCTTGTCTTTCGATCCTTTCCACCGAAGGCTTCGACGGTGTCGTCGCCGACAACGCCGCTTCGATTGCCACCGGCTGGAGCGACCCCTTGCCGGGTGGGAATTGCACCCACTGAAGATCGACGCCTTTTCACGGCGCACTTTGACCCCCTTTCGGGTCAGCTCCACTTAAACTCCGCTCCGTAGAAAATGGAGCCCGTCCTGTACCCCAGGGATTCCGAAGGGTGAGAAGAGTGCCGTCAATGCCGATGACCGTGAAGGTTGCAGAAGAGTCCGAAAGGAATGAGGGCGAGGATGCGAGTCATTTGCCGATCGGGAGTTCCTTGCCTTCCGCGACACTGTAGCGTTTGACGCAGTTTCGGCCGGCGATGGTAATAAACCACTTCCCGTCAGGAGACATCAGGAGTTGGTTTGGCCACCAACCGTCACCACTGGGATTTCGCTCGTAACAGGCGGTCGTCTTTGTCAAATCGCGAAGGTCCCACACGCGGAGGGTACCATCGCAACTGGCCGAGAGGAGCGTCTTGCCATCGGGCGTGAAGGCCAGATCGTGGATGTCGTCCGTGTGTCCCTCGAGGACAACAAGACGGCGCCGCGTCTTGACGTCCCACAGGCGGATTGTCCCGTCATCCGGCCCACCTCCCGTGGCCAGCAAAGCTCCATCAGGGGAATAGCGCACAGTTGCCACGCCATCCTTGTGATCCGTCTTGAGAGGGGGCAACTCCTTGCCCGTTACTGGTGACCAGAGCCGCACTTCATTGTCCTCGCAAGCAGCAGCCAGCGTCTTCCCATCGGGAGAGAGCTTTACTGTTCTCATTTGCTCGACAGGATCCTTGAACTCGACGTTGAGCTTCGCGTCCGCTTCGGCAACCGCAGGGAGTCGCGGATACAAGAAGCCTTTGTTTTCGTCACGGAAAGGATAGCGAAAGGTGGCCTTGGCCTTTGCAGTCTTTAGATCCCAGAGAATCACGAAGTTTCCCCCGCTCAAGGAGATCAGTTGCGTTTCCGTGAACTGAAGTGCGCACACAAACGTCTTGTGTCCCACCAGCGTTGCAGCCTGTCCTCCCGTTGCCGCCGTCCAGAGACTGACTTTTCCATCACCATCTCCGGTGGCCAGCATTTTGCTGTCCGGCGAAAAGGCAACGGAACAAACCCCGAAGCGGTGACCGGAGGAGGTCCATATTTTTCTGCCCGACGCGACGTCAAGAAGGAGGAAATCTGCCTGTCCCCAGCCGTTGCCCCCCAATGCCAGCATTTTACCATCGGGTGAAACCGCCGCGCAGGAGGCAAAGCCAGTGAATTCTTTCAGATCGTTCCTTTCTTTGTTCTTCAGTTGTTCGCCCGCGCTCGTCGGATTCGCGAACGCGGAGGCGAGGAGTAAGGCGATAGCGCGGCAGGCTTCTAAATTTAAACGCATTCCATCCTCCTGAGAAGGACCGAACATTCAGGGCTGTCCTGCCGGTTAGGCTCAGCCCCGAAAGTTTGGTCTGCGTCCTTGACCTTCCCCCCGCAACTCGAACCGAATTCTCCTACTGGGCAGGTTCGAGAGCGATGAAACTGAACTTCTGAACGAAATCGCCCAGCTCCATCTTAAACTCCGCTCCGTAGCGAATGGAGCCTGTCCTGTCCCCCCAGGGATTCCGGAGGGTGAGAAGAGTGCCGTTAATGCCGACGACCGCGAAGGCATGACCCCCCGGCAGGTCGATCGCTGGACGAAATGGGGTCGCCAATCGTGGCGTCTGGACCGTGACCGACCTCTTGTTCTGGAGCGTCTTCAGGATAGCGTTCTTCAGTTTGTTCTGAGTCCAGTCAGCGATGCGGGTGACCGGCACCTTCTCGACGCCTGAGAGGATCTGCATGGGAACATTGAGACGCTGTCCGAGCGAGACTGCCTCGTATGCCGACGCATTCAGGTTCCCCAGCGGCGTCAGGGTGGGGTCGGCGTTGACGAGTTTGACGTAGGCCTTTTCCATGACCGAGAGCCATAGTCCGCCGGCTCCAGCCGTGGCGTACAGGGCGATCTGGGCATCGGTCGGCGCCGTCACCGTGATCTTCTTGACGTTGATGTTCTTGAGGTAGTTGCCGAACGTCACCTCATAGGTGGCCGGGTCTCCCGGGTTCAAGGGCCCAATTTCCTTGAACCGCTCCTGGAACTTCGTCCTGAAAATGGACGTACTCGCTTCGACTGCCGCCAGGAAAGAGCAGTCGCCGAGCATGCCTTGCTGCACGGTGGTGAAGCTGGGGTTCGGCTCTCCTGGTGGTCTGACCGCCGGGAACAGGGTTCGGCTCGTCTTGCCCATGCGGATGAGGGCCTCGTCGAACCTCGTTTCCAGGTTTGCGGCCTCGATGTACAGCTTGTTTGACGAATCGGACTGCAGGCCCTTGTAGTAGCGGATGTTTTCCAGGGTCAGACCCTTATCGGGGGTCCAGTCCTTGATGTCCTTGACGAACAGGTGAGCGTTCGCGGAGAGCTCGTCGCCCTTGTCGCCGGCCATGTCCATGACGTAGGCCTTCAGCACGGCGAGAGCCGCTGCGTCCGGGCCTTTGATCTTGGGGTCTTCCAAGAGCCGATCGATGTCGGCCCGCTTCAGGGTCGTTCCATCCGCGGCCCAGACCTTGAAGTTCTTCTCGAGCGCCGCCATGAACGAGTCGCGGACG
>JBBSDR010000769.1:0-4448 GCA_038240465.1 Gemmatales bacterium | reverse complement strand
CTGGTGATCGTTCGCGAGATCGGCGACCGCCGGGGCGAGGGCGCTGCCCTGGGGAACCTGGGTCTTGCCTACGCGGATCTGGGCCAGGTGGAGAAGGCCATCGGCTTCTACGAGCAGCAACTGGTGATCGTCCGCGAGATCGGCGACCGCAGGGGCGAGGCAAATGCCTGCTGGAACTGGGGCAATGCACTCGTCAAACTCGGCCGCGTCGCCGAGGCCATTCCGCTCATGGAAGTTTGCGTCGCCTTCGAGCGCGAACTCGGACATCCCATCGCTGAGAAACATGCAGCAACCATCGAGGGACTGCGGCGACGTCTGGATTCCCCGCCGGCGGAATGACAGCGTAGCCTCCTGCACAGCAGGCACGACCTTGGCCGATCTGCGTAAAATGGAATGGGTAAGTCCGAGACGCCGAATCTCACACCCCAGGAGACACGATAATGCCCGCTCTCACGCTCGATCAGGCGGTGGAAGTCATGTGCAAGGCGGTTCGGGAGACGTTCCCTGCGGATGAGGTCCTCGAAATCTACAACGAGGTCTTTCCCACGCATCCGCATCCCTGGGAAGACCTTGCCAGTGGTGTCCAGCCGTTGATCCAGGAACTCGTTGCCTACTTCAAGAGTGGCCTGTCGCCCTCGATGATCGCCGAACTATGGAGCCTGCTTTTCACGAGACACCAGGATGTTTATTACAACGAGGAGGACGACCACCTGTACTACAACGAGGAAGCCGAGCCGATCTGGACCGAATAACCTTCGCGGCCTTCCTTGACACACCGCCTATGGCATCATCCGAGGTGAACCGTGCCCGTCACCGCGCGAAACCATTTCGAGCAGGATATTTCGAGAGCGCGAGCCATCGTCGGCCTGGCTCTACCCATGCCGAGTGCAACGGCCGATGAACGGTTGCTCCGCGAAGATCTCTTTCGCAGCGCCTGGATGTTTGCTGTCGGTGCGCTGGACGCCTACTTCTGCGACGCCTACACGGATGTCGTGGCGGCCACCGTCATCTCCAAGAACCGCCATCCTCCGCTCGTCTTGCCGGAGTTCTTCCACAACATCCGTTTTCCCATCCGGGCCATTCTCGACGCCTACACGAACAACTTGAACTGGGGCTGGCGAATGGCTGCGCGAAAGATGATGGAGCGAGAAACCGTCCTCAGCCTGGCAACGATTCAGACGCTGTTCAACAAGTTCTTTCGCCCAGGCCAGCGCTTCTTCGGCGACCTGCTGCTGTCCTGGATCGCCCATCCCGAAGCACGGCGGCGCCTGTTCGGTATCAGCCCACGGCGATTCACCGCCTTGACCGGCTCGCAACGCAGCTAGGCGATCACTGATGCGCAGACTTCCCTGGAAGTCCGCTTCCGCAAAATCTTCCAGCGGCGGCACGATTGCATTCACAACTGCGATCGTCCGCGAATGAAGCCTCAGGTGTTTGAGGAAACTGACATCGTCGCGAACGTCATTGCCGACGTCGCGTTTCTGGTCCGCCGTTGCGACGAGCACATCACGCAGGAGCTTCGACAGTTCCTGATCAACGCTGGTTGCCCTGCCACGATCATCGGGCAAGTCGGCTACTGACGGCGGCATAGGCCCCAGGCCAGAGCGCCGACGCCTGGATTCCCGCCGCCGAAATGACGTCCTGATGTCGCGGACAGGATTGGCTTCGTGTGGAGTGTCGCGATGAGTGTTTTCATCAGCAGCACCAGTCTCGATCTGCAAGCCCACCGCGCTGCCGTGCGCCGCGCCTGCGACGAACTCGGACTCGGTATCTGCGACATGCGCGACTTCGAGGCCGCCGATCTCGATGCCGTCCGCGCCTCGCTCGCTCAACTCGATCGCGCCAGGGTCTATGTCGGCGTCTTTGCCCATCGCTATGGCTTTGTCATGCCGGGCGAGACGCGCTCGGTCACCGAATGCGAGTTCGATCGCGCCGCCGAACTCGGACTCGAACGCCTCTGCTTCCTCATCGACGACAAACACGACTGGCCCAGGTCGCGCACGCATCGCCAGCAGCCGCAGCTTGTGCGTGCGCTGCATCAGAAGGTCCAGAGCGCCGGCCTGGTGGTCGCACGCTTCACCACGCCGGAACAGTTGCAGCACGCCGTCTATCGGGCGTTGCAGTCGTGGATGGCGCGGCAAGGGCTGCTGGGGCCGAGGCAGATTCGGGCGGCGACGCCGGATTTCGTCGGCCGCACGACGGACCTCGAACTCGTACTCGCCGACTTCGACCGCGGCGCTTGCATCCGCGGCGTCAGCGGACAGGGCGGCGTCGGCAAGACGGAACTGGCGCTGAAGCTGGCCGAGCGTCTGGGCAGCCGTTACCGAGATGGCCAGATCATGCTCGACCTGCGCGGCTTCGATTCGCAGCATCCGCCGATCCCGCGCCGCGACATCCTGGCCCACGTCATCCATGCGTTTCGTCCCGAACAGCGACTGCCGGATGGCGACGCGGAACTGGAGGGGCTGTACCAGACCGTGCTGGCGGGCAAGCGCGTGCTGTTGCTGCTGGACAACGCGGCCAGTGCGGAGCAGGTGCATCGCCTGCAACCGCCGGCCGGTTGCGCCTTGTTGCTGACGTCGCGGCGGCTGCTCAACCTGCCGGGCCTGCTGCGTCACGACCTCGACGCCCTGCCGCTGGCGGATGCCGTGGTCCTGTTGCGTGCGCTGGCGGCGCGGCTGACGGAGACGGAAGCCGAAACTCTGGCCTCGCGTCTGGGCCGATTGCCGCAAGCGTTGCGTCTGGCCGGTTCGCTGCTGGCGGAACGCGCGGATGTCTCCGTTGCGGAATATCTGTCACGTCTGGAGCGTCTGCGGCTGCACGAGCGCACCGGCCTGTCGGAGGTTGATGCCTCAATCGCGTTGAGCGAGCAAGCGTTGAGCCAGGCCGTGCGCTCGACGTGGCGTGAGTTGTCGGTGTTCGCCGGCGGCTTCGAGAAGGGATGGGCGGCGGCAGTATGGGCCGTGGACGCCGAGACCGCCGAGGATCGCCTGGCCGAACTGCGCCGGCTGAGCCTGCTGGCGTGGGATGCGGACATGGAGTTCCATCGTCTGCACGACCTGGTCCGCGACTATGCGGCCACGCATTTCGATCTTGCTCCGCGTGAGAGAGCCGGACGTCGCCATGCGGAATTGTGTTGCGCGGATGTGTGCGCTGCCGACGATGAGTATGAACGCGGAGGCGTGGCCAGTGGGTTGCGCCGGTTTGATCGAGTCTGGAGCGAGGCGCAGGCAGCCTCTGCCTGGGTGCGCGATCGGATCCATTCCGATGCGGGCATTGCGGAGCTATGTGGCTGGCTGGTCAATGGATGCTGGTCTGTTCGCGATCTGCGACAACATCCGCGCAACCAGATCACCTGGCTCGAAGCGGCGCTGAGCGCTGCTCGTGCCGGTGGCGACCGCAGGGGCGAGGGCGCTGCCCTGGGGAACCTGGGGATCGCCTACGCGGCTCTGGGCCAGGTGGAGACGGCCATCGGCTTCTACGAGCAGGATCTGGTGATCGCCCGCGAGATCGGCGACCGCCGGGGCGAGGCAAATGCCTGCTGGAACAGGGGCAATGCACTCGTCAAACTCGGCCGCGTTGCCGAGGCCATTCCGCTCATGGAAGTTTGCGTCGCCTTCGAGCGCGAACTCGGACATCCCAACGCCGAGAAACATGCCACAACCATCGAGGAACTGCGGCGACGGCTGACAACCGCGACAGATGGAAAGCAATAGTGGACGCGAATAACGACGTCTTTCTTGAGGAACTCTACTCACTCGCGGAGTCCGGCAACACTCGCCTCGCCGCGGCACGGATCATGGAGAGCGTCGATACCCTATTGCGTGAAGGGCGAGTTGACGTCTGTGACCGCCTCCTGAACGCCATCGATGCTTCCAGGCTCTCGAAATACCCTACGCTTTTGGTAGCATTTCTGGGGATTACGCTCGGCGCGAAAGAAAAACTGGTTGTTTTTCGTGACCAATGGCGTGCGACACCAGCCCGACGCGCCAGCGAGGTTTTCTGCGTTCCTCGCTGGTATGTCGGACAGGTGCATCCGGGATGCGGTCACTCATCCTCGTCCGCGGCGACCTTCGACTTGGCGACGATCTGCTTCAGCGGACAGGGCGGCGTCGGCAAGACGAAACTGGCGCTGAAGCTGGCCTTCGGTTCTGAAGCGGGTGGACAAGGCCATCGAGAAACTGCGCTTACATATCAGCCAAACATCGCTCCGCCCGGACAAGCCGGGCGGCGGCGAAGAGGGAGAAGCGTCTCGGTCGTCTGGTTACCAAACAGCGCTCCGCCCGGACAAGCCGGGTGGCGGCGAAGAGCGCGGAGGCTCTGGTTGTCTGGTTACCAAACGGCGCTCCGCCCGGGCAAGCCGGGCGGCGGCGGAGTGGGAGTAGCGTCTCGGTCGGCTTGTTAGGCGGGCGGGCGGTTCAAACATACCCGGTGGGTCCGGGGGGGGG
>JBBSDR010000768.1:0-4452 GCA_038240465.1 Gemmatales bacterium | reverse complement strand
ACGATCAAACGTGTCGATGGCCAGAAGAAGACAGTGCAGGAGACGCTGTCGCGTCAGGGGCTGTGGCTGGCGCAGACGCCGCAGGTTTTTCGTCGCGACTGGATGAGCGAGGCGTATGCGAATCGCGGCAAACTGGGTAAGGACATCACCGACGACGCTCAACTGATCGAGGCGGCGGGCCACACGGTCCATGTCGTCGAGGGATCGCCGGCAAACATCAAGATCACGCGCCAGGACGACCTGGTGCTGGCCAGGGCGATTCTGCAATCGCGTCCGCCGCCGAAGGTATCCGGGCCGTCGCATCCGTTTGCCGCTGAAGAAGAGATGTGGCGTTGAGGGAAGGAAAAGTACAATGACTCGAACACCTGAACCCCGAGGCCACTTTGTTCCGATCGAACATCCTTCGGGTCTTCGAGCGGAACTTTACTATTCGGGCCGGGACGATGGCCCACCCTTGCTGTACCTCTATCTCAAAGACGGCACCTGTCTCGTGCGGGTTGAAGGCGGAATCGAAGAGTGTTTCGTCGATCCGCCTGCGAAAAAAGAGCATTGAACGCAGAGGGGAAGCACTTCTTGCCGCTTGCGGCTTGGCGGGCTGACCGCTAAGCCGCAAGTGGCGAGAAAGAGGGAGGCCTCCACGTCAGACAACGCGATTCCGCGGCCGGTCGTCGAGCCAGGCGAGGATGTTGTCCACCGTCGTCCTGTTGAGAAGTTCTAGTCCCTCCGGCGTCAGGTCGGCGCTGTGAGGCGTCAGCACCACTTGCTCGCAACCCAGCAGCGGATGATCTCCCGGCAGCGGCTCCGTCTCGTACACGTCCAGTCCGGCGGCGGCGAGGTGGCCGGACTGCAGCGCCGCCACCAGGGCAAGGCTATCGACGATGGGGCCGCGCGCGGTGTTGACAAGAATCGATCCTCGCTTCATCTTTGCCAGTTCCTTCACACCGATCAGGCCGCGCGATTGCTCCGTCAGTTTGACGTGGACGCTGACAACGTCGGCGCTCTCCAGAAGCGTATCCAGATCGACAAAGTGAACGCCCATCTTGCGGCCGCGCTCCTCCGACGGATGATAGGTCCAGGCGAGAACGTCCATGCCGATAGCGCGAGCCACACGGGCTGTCTCGATAGCGATGGAGCCGGCCCCGATCAACCCGAGCGTCTTGCCCCAGAGAGTGATGCCTTGCAACGTTGCCCAGCGGCCGGCGCGCAGTTCGTTCGTGTAGAAAGACGTGCGGCGAGCGGCGGCGAGCATCAGGGCCAGGGCGTGTTCGGCGACGATTGGAGCGGTGACGTTGCCGATGTTGCTGACTACCAGGCCGCGTTCGCGCGCTGTTTCGAGGTCGATGGCGTCGGTGCCGATGCCACAGACGGCGATCATCTTCAGGTCGGGCAGTTGCCGGAGCAGCGAACCCGGCCACTTGACCTGACTGCGCGAGTTGAACAGCACGCCGGCGCCTTCGAGACGGCGCAACTGTTCCTCGTGAGTCGCGGGCCGATCGGTGTGGAGGACGACCTCGGCGACGGCGCGAAGCCGGTCGAGATGGTGCGATCCCTGGATCTGCGGCGGATCGTCGCCGGGAATCACGATCTTCATGACGTTTCTCATCAGTAGCCCACGGCGCAGCCGTCCTTGCGAGCCTCGGAGCCGCCGTGCAGCATGTTCGTCTTCGGATCGATAAAGATGCCTTGATAACCGCCGCCATTCGTCCCGACTCGGCCGACCTTGTGTCCGCGCTTGCGCAACTCCGTCACGATTTTCTCGCCCAGGCCGCGCTCCGCCTTGATCGTGCCGCCATCCCTGTCACCCGCCCCTCCGGTCGGCGTGGCCGAGCCGACGTGTTCGACGCGCGGCGCCTCGCCGGCTTCCTGGACGTTCATGCCGAAATCGAGCAGATTGATCAGCACCTGCACCTGTCCCTGCGGCTGCATGTCGCCGCCCATGACGCCGAAGCAGAAGAAGGGTTTGCCGTCCTTCGTCACGAAGGCCGGAATGATCGTGTGGAAGGGACGCTTGTGCGGTTCGAGCCGGTTGAGGTGGTCCTGTTCGAGAGAGAACAGAGTGCCGCGATTCTGCAGCGCGAAGCCCACTTCGGGCGGGGTCAGACCGGAGCCGAAGCCGAAATAGTTGCTCTGGATCAGCGAGCAGCAGTTGCGGTCCTTATCGACGACCGTGAGATAGACCGTGTCGCTCTGGCCGAGCTTCGGATCGCCCGCTGGCACGTCTGTCAGCGCCTTCGTCATCGAGATCAGGCCACGGCGTTTCTCGGCATAGGGCTTCGAGATCAGTTCGGCCGTCGGCAGCTTGCCGAAGGCGGGATCGGCATAGAACTTCGCGCGGTCGGCATAGGCCAGTTTCTTCGCCTCGACGAACAGGTGCCAGTAATCGGCCGACTCCGGTCCCATCTTTTTCAGATCGTACCCTTCGAGGATGTTGAGCATTTGCAGGACGGCGATGCCCTGGCCGTTGGGCGGAATCTGCCAGACGTCGCAGCCGCGATAGCGCGTGCTGACGGGCTCGACCCAGGTGGAAGTATGATCGGCGAAGTCCTTCAGGGTGAACAGCCCGCCGGCGCTGTCGGAGAGAGCAACAATTTCTTTCGCGATGCGGCCCTTGTCGGCGATGTCGCGATAAGTGCGAGCGAGAGCGGGGTTCTTGAAGACGTCGCCGGGACGCGGGGCCATGCCGTCGATCAGATACGTCTTCGCGGAACCAGGATCGGCGGCCAGCGTCCGCGCCGAGGCAGCCCAGGAGCGGGCGATTGTCTCGCTGACGGGGAAGCCGTTCTCCGCATAGCGAATGCCCGGTCCTAGCAACTTCGCCAGCGGCTGCGTGCCGAAGCGCTTGCGCAGTTCTTCCCAGCCATCGACGCAGCCAGGGACCGACCAGGACAGCGGTCCGGTCACGGGAATGTCGTGGAGTTTCTTGCCGGCGAAGAAGTCGCGCGTGGCCTTGTAGGGCGACCGGCCGCTGGCGTTGAGTCCGTACAGTTTTTGCGTCTTCGCGTCCCAGACGAGGGCGAACAGATCGCCGCCGGCGCCGCAGGACATCGGTTCGACGAGGCCAAGGACGGCATTGGCGGCGATGGCGGCATCGACGGCGTTGCCGCCGTTTTTCAGGACGTCGAGGCCGGCCTGAGCGGCGAGCGGCTGGCTGGTGGCGACGATGCCATTGGGTGCCATGACGACGGAGCGTCCCGAGCGTCCGGGGGCTGGAGTGTGGCGTTCGCCGTCAGCAGGGGCTGCCGCGAGAAGCAGAACGAAAAGAGCGAACAGGAGGAGGCACAGGGAAGTTTTCATGCGGACGGCTCCAAGGTCGGCGAGGGCGCGTCCTCGGTTGTAGCCTGCCCGGAAGCGCGATGCAATGGAGTAGACGAGATTGGCAGCGACGATTATAAGCCCGCCTCTCGCAGGCTCGGATCGGAACCGGTAAAGGAGGGGAGCAGGATGAAGGGGATGACAAGACTGGCTCGCTGGGCGTGGATGGGCGCCGCATTCTGCACAATGCTGGGAAGCACGAGGGCGGCCCCCGCGCCGCCGGCCGCAACGGCGGCGCCGGCCATGACCGCGGCGGTGCCGGCCAACAAGATCGTCGCCACGGTCAACGGCGAGTCCATCACTTATGGCCAGCTTCAGCCGATATTCAAGCAGGCCGGACCTCTGCCCGCCAACCTGCCTGAGGCGAATCGTCGTGAAATCTATCGCGAGGCCCTCGGCACACTGATCGACGATCTGCTCATCAATCAGTTCATCCGCAAGGTCGCGCCCCCGGCGAGCGCCGCCGACGTGAACAAGCAGATGGGCGAACTGGTCGCCGGACTGAAGAAGCAGAACAAGACGCTTGCCGACCTGTGCAAGGAGAGCCAGCAGAGCGAGGCCGAGATCCGCGATGACGTCGCTCACGATCTGCAGTGGAATGCCTACGTTGACAAGCGCGTCAGCGAGGCCGACCTGCAGAAGTATTACACTGAGTACAAGGACTTCTTCGACAAGGTGGCCGTCCGTGCCAGTCACATTTTCATCCGCCTCAGTTCAGCAACCACCGAGATCGAGAAGACAGCGGCACGGACCAAACTGGAGCAACTGCGCGCCCAGGTCCTTGCCGGCACGCTCGACTTCGCGGCGGCGGCGAAGGCGCACTCGCAGTGTCCGAGCGCGCCCAACGGCGGCGACATCGGCACCTTCCCGCGCAAGTTTGTCGTCGATGAGAACTTCGCCCGGGTGGCGTTCGCGATGAAGCCGGGCGAGATCAGCAACGTGGTCGAGAGCGGCTTCGGTCTGCATCTGATCAAGGTGACCGAACGCAAAGCGGGCCAGCCCTCGGATTACAGCAAGATCAAGGGCGAGGTACGCGAGTTCTACATGGAGGACCTCAAGCAGGGCCTCCTCAACCGGATGCGCAAGGACGCGAAGATCGAGATTCTTCTGCCGTGATATACGTCGGGCGAGCCGAGCGGT
>JBBSDR010000767.1:0-4453 GCA_038240465.1 Gemmatales bacterium | reverse complement strand
GGCTTGGCGGACAGGACCGCTAAGCCGCAAGCGGCAAGAAAGAGGGAAGCGACTCCGCTGTCGATCCTCAGCCATGACGCGACGTACCCCAATTCGTGTAACACGACGGTAACAAGCGCACGACGGTAATTGCCCTCGAAGGGCGATCTGAGATATGATCGCGCTATCGTTCTGCGATCGAGGTGTCACCATGATCCGGCTGCTGGTCTTCACGATTATCCTTCCCCTCCTCGTTCCAGGGCGCGCCTGCGCCTGGCCTCCTCGGCTCGATGCGTTCGGCGATCTGATACCGGCCGGGGCCGTCGCGCGCTTCGGCACGATCCGCTGGCGGCATGACGCGGTTATTCGCTCCGTCCTCTACAGCCCGGATGGCAAGACGCTCTACACCGACAGCGAGGACAACACCGTCCGGGCATGGGACGCGCTTACCGGCGTCGAGAAGACGCGCTTTCCCGGCCTCGCCGGCTGCTCGAAAGTGCAACTTTCAGCCGACGGTCAGTTGCTCGCTGGACTGCGCGGCCGCGAGACCGTCCTCATCAACCGCAAGACCGGCAAGGAACTGCTGGCGATTTCCGGACTGGACCACACCGGCAGTTTCGCGCTCTCTCCCGATGGAAGCTTGCTCGCTCTCGGCAGCACGGCGGCGCTCAGCGGCGAGTTGAACGCGATCAAACTGTACAACACGGCGAACTGCGAAGTGATCTTTCACCTTCCGGCTCATGGCGCAGGCGTCCGCACCCTCCTCTTCACTGCCGACAGCAAAACGCTCGTTTCCGGCGGCGGGGATTGTCGCATTCGCCTCTGGGACTGTGTCAAGGGACAGGAATTGCCTCGTGAAGCTGGTGCATTTCAGCATCGCGCCGCCGTCTGGAGCCTGGCACTGTCCGCGGACGGCAAGACGCTGGTTTCCGGGGCCGAAGCCGTGTTTCTCTGGGACATTGCAACAGGGAAACTACAGCGGCGGCTTCAAGGCCACATCGGTGAAGTGTACGGCGTGAGCCTGTCCGCTGATGGCCGGCGCGTCGCCTCCCTGGGAGCGGATCGCACCTTGCGAATGTGGGATACGGCCAGCGGCAAGGAACTCTGGAAGCTGGCTCTTCTCGGAACCAGTCCCGCCTCGTCTGCCGCTTTCTCGCCCGACAGCAAGGTGCTGGCCGTGGGGAGTGGGTCGCTGCTGCTGTGCGACGTCGAGACCGGCAAGCGACTCAATTCGCTGGAAGCGCATGAGGGCCCTCTGGTCGCGCTGGCATGGACGCCGGACGGCAAACGGCTCGTCTCCTCCGGTTGTGATCCGGGCATCCGCGTCTGGGACGTCGAGGCGACAAAACAGAGCCGGATCCTGCCGCATCCGGGGTCCGCGCGCTCGCAGGTCTTCTCTCCCGATGGCAAGCTGCTGGCCGGGACGGGCATGGGCGTGATTGCAGGAGCGATCGGAGTGTGGGACCTTGAGTCGGGTCAACTGAAGAAGACGCTGGGCGTACCGGGAACATTTCAGATGGGCTGGGAAGTGTCGGAACTGCGCTTCTCGACGGACGGGAAAAAGCTGACAGGCCGAACGTCCGCAATGGGCTTGTGTGCCTGGGACGTTGCATCGGGCCAGGCAGAGCAGGCGCCGGGAAATCCGCAGTTACTCGGATTGCCCCGGCTGTTGTCGCCGGATGGCCGAATGGCAGCGACGGTTTCGACGTCTGGCTGGGAACGCATGCATATGCAGTCCATGACGGGCATGGGCATTCATCCCGGCATGGTTTTTCCCATCGAACATACTGTCGCGATCCACGATCTCACTTCGGGCCTCGAACGGGCGCGCATGACGGAGAAGTCAGAGGTCGTTCACGGCGGCCTGGATCTCCGGTTACAGCCGTTGCTGGACCTGCAACGGTGCATGCCGCGCCGCGTTGAGCGGCCCTTGGAGTTACAGGGGTTCGGTCTGTTGGGAGCGGCTGCGACCATCGGCGTTTTCTCGCCCGATGGCCGGCTTCTGGCGATCCAGAACGAGCATCGCCTGCGCATGCTCGACCTGGCAAGCGGCAAGACGGTCTGGACTCAACCGCGACAATTTGCTCAAGCGTTATGGTTCTCGCCGGATGGCTGCACAGTTGGAGTGAGTGGAACCGATGACCGGATCGCGCTGTTCGATGCGGCCGCAGGCACGGCCCGTGGAACCGGGCTGGTGGCTGGCCCGCATCATCTGCATGCGGTGTCGCCGGATGGCCGCTGGCTCGCCACGGGCCACAGCGACCAGACGATTCTCCTCTGGGACCTGGACGCGCTGGGCGGATCGTGTCCCGCCGTCAAACTGGCTGCCGGCACCGAGATTGAGAAGTTGTGGGACGACCTGAAGAGTGAGGACGCGCCGAAAGCGTATGTCGCGATGCGGCGGCTGGCGGCCTCACCGGAGGGCGTCGCCTTTGTCGCCCGGCAGATCAAACCTGGAGCGGATGTCGATGAGGATCGCGTGGTGAAGCTGATCGCGGACCTCGATGGCCGGCGTTTCGCCCTGCGCGAGGCCGCCTCGCGCGAGTTGAAGCAGATGGGCGCCGTCGCCAGGCCAGCCCTCGCGGCGGTGCTGGCGAGCAAGCCGACGCTGGAAGTTCGCCGCCGGGTCGAGGCGCTGCTGGCCGGTGAGAAAATCCCCGATCGGCTCGTTTTGCCGGGAGAACCGCTCCGGCGCTATCGTTCTGTTCAGCTTGTCGAGTGGACACGGAATCGGGAGGCTCGCGCGCTGCTGGCTGTCCTCGCTGAGGGACCGGATCATTCCGCTGTGGCACGCGAGGCCCGCGCGGCGCTCGCGCGCCTGAAAGCACGCTGACGGTCCCTCTCCTCAATGCAGGGCAGAATTCTATCATGGACACCCTTGCCCCCCTCTGCCGGCAGTTGAGGCTCGAATCGTGAATCGTCTCCAAGGCCCCTCCCTGTGCGGCGCGCTGGTGGCGCTGACCGTCGTTGCCTACCTTCCTGTCTGGAACAACGGTTTCATCGACTTCGACGACGACCTCTGGATCACGAGGAACCCTCGAGTATTGGCCGGCCTGTCCTGGCAGGGATGTACCTGGGCCTGGACGAATGACGAAGCCCCGTACTGGATCCCCCTCACCTGGCTGTCTCTGCAATTCGACGCCCATTTCTTCTCGGTCCGGACTCCCGAGGGGGAAGTGATCCCCTCCGCCGCCGCCTTTCACGCCCAGAACCTGTTCTGGCACACAGGGAGCGTTCTGTTGCTGTTCGGGTTCTGGTATCAGCTCACCGGGAAGCGCTGGCGCAGTTTCCTGGTCGCCGGCCTTTTTGCCGTTCACCCGATGCACGTCGAGTCGGTGGCCTGGGCGATTGAGCGCAAGGACGTTCTGAGTGGTTTCTTCGGCATCCTGACCCTGTGGGCCTACGCTCGCTTTGCGGAAACCTACGACTGGAAATGGTATCTGTGCGCGATAGGGGCCTTCCTGTTGAGCCTGCTTTCCAAGCCCATGCTCATTACCCTTCCCTTCGTGCTGCTGCTGCTCGACTACTGGCCCCTGCGCCGCTGGGGACACTCCGCCAAGCCGCAAGCGGCAAGAAAGCAGTCACAAACGCCGTTTGGCCTGCTCATTCTGGAAAAGCTGCCTCTGTTCCTCCTGGCGTTGGGCATAGCGGCCGTCACGATGGAGTCGAACGAACGGCATGGCTCCCTGGTGCCATTCAGCGTCATCTCTCTGTCCGCCCGCCTGGTCAATGTCCTCTCGGCCTATGGCTGGTATGTGTCGAGGACCATTTGTCCCTGGGGATTGGCTGTCCTTTACCCTCACCCGCGTGAGGGCTGGTCCGTCCTCGACGCCCTTCTAGGAACGGCGACCTTGTTGTTCATCACAGCCCTCTGTCTCTGGCAGGCAAGGCGGCAACCGTGGTTTATCGTTGGCTGGCTCTGGTTCGTGGGTACGCTGGTGCCGGTGATCGGACTGTCTCAGTCGGGAGCGCAAGCCTGGGCGGATCGGTTCAGCTATTGGCCCCACATCGGCCTGTTTGCCGCCCTTGTCTGGGGAGCCGGCGAACTGGTCGATCGCTTTCGTATCCCCGCGCTGGTTTCCGGAACGGTGGGGGCGCTCGTCCTGGCGAGCCTGACGATGTTGACCTGGAATCAGGTGGGCTACTGGCGCGATAGCCAAACGCTCTGGGAACACGCCCTGAGCGTGACCGAGAACAACGACCGGGCGCACGAACACCTGTCGCGGTGCTACCGGGAGCAAGGGCGGCTTGAGGAGGCGGACGCCCAACTCGTCAAGGCCGCCCGCATTCAGAGCAGACGCTTGAACCTTGCTCCGCCCTGAGCGGCTGTTCCAGGAGTGGCTGGACGAGCCGAGCCGCGTAAACGGCCCGGTAGGCTGGCCCCCACCCCGCCGCCTTAGCGGCGGGGCACGCCGGAACCCCCCAGCAACCCACCAAATCCAAGCCGCGTGGCCCGGGGGGGCCGCTAATGGTG
>JBBSDR010000766.1:0-4456 GCA_038240465.1 Gemmatales bacterium | reverse complement strand
GCGCGCGGTCGATCTGCTTTGCTCGCTGCCTGAAGTGGACGCGGACAGGATCGGCTGCATCGGCCATTCGCTCGGCGGCGGGCAGCGGTCCCATGACCTCCTGCATGGCGGCGAGGATGTGCAGCCGGCGCCGCGGCCAGTCCGCGGGTTTGCTAATCGCGTGTTCGCGGTCCTCCGCGTCGCGCCAGACGAGGAGTTTCGTCCTGTCGGGATAGACAGGGACGGCCAGGGCGAAGAGCAGCAGTGTGAGCGGTGACATGTCAGCGTTTATCCGGAGGGGGCAACAGAAGGACGACTTTTTCCATGCCGACACTCTTGGCGTCGTCCTGGATTCGGACGATGACACCGTGCGGCACCTTGGCATCGTGCATCAGTCCCAGGGTCCGCTTTTTTGCCGCCCCCGCCAGACTTTTCAACTCCGCCTCGACGCCGTCCAGAGGCACTTCCTTTTTCTGTACGAAGACAGTTGATTTGCCATCGGCATAGGTGACATCGACAAGGATCATCGTCGATTCGACCTCCTGCTGATCGACAACCTTGATCCTGCCGCCCTTGCTCGCTTCCGCCTCGGCGGCCTCGATGATCTTTTGCAGGTTGAGGTACGACGTCGTCAGGATGAAGAAGACAAGCAGCACGAGCGACACGTCGATCATGGCGTTCATGTCCAGCTTCGACTCGTCCTCCTCGAATTTGGCCGGCGGCGGCTCGATGTCGGCGGCGGCCTCGGCGAAGGCGGGGTGGTCCTCGAGCGCGACCCAGCCGGGGTCATTGGGCGCCTTGACCTCATCGGTGGGCGCGAACCGGCTATCCATCAGCCCCTGCATGACCTGATCGAAGGACAGATCGGAACTGGCGACGGGGGACCCTTCATGCCGCACCTTCCAGACGTTCATTTCGACGTCCCCTTCTCGCTGACGGCGATAAACTTTTTGCCGATCTTGTTGACGCCCAACCGGGATAGTTGCACTGTCAGGTCGCGAACGTAGCCCGACTCGACGTCCTCGTGGGCCCGGATGGTCACCTCCACCTGTCCCGGGTGATCGGCAAGTTTGAGCTTGAGCCGTTCGACGGCGGCGGTGATGGTGGAGAGATCGCTGTCGTCCTTCTCCGCGCCGGCTTCGCCGACGCTGACGGAGTAAACGGGATTCGTACCCTTGCCATCCGGCAGATCGACGTTGATCCAGTACATCTGGTCCTTGCCGACCACGAGTCCGTTGAGCGCGGTGGGCGTTTTGATGACGGCGCCGACCGTGGCCGCGGTCGAGGTCAGCATGAAGAAGACGAGCAGCACGAGTGACACGTCGATGAGCGGGATCATGTCGCAATCGTCGTCGTCGTCATCGGCGCGCTTGCGGAAACTGAAGTCCATATCGACCGACTCGAGGGCCTCGGTCTGGTCCTCGATCTGGTAGGTGTCGGCCTGGGGCAGATACGGTTTGAAGTCGGGGGAGTCGCCGACGCGGAACCACTGGGCGGTGCCGGAGGGGCGGAGCATGTCGTCGGCGACGAGCCGGCTCTGTTCGACCCAGTCGGTGACGACCTTGAACGGCACCTCGCGATAGACCGTGTTCGGTTCGACGAGCCAGACGTCGAGGAAGCGTCGTTTCTCGGCCATGGAAAACTTCCTTCTTGCCGCTTGCGGCTTGGCGGGTGCATCCGCCTAGCCGCAAGCGTCTCCAGGTTCAACGCGGCGGAGAAATGGGTTTGGGCTGGACCGTTGTCGGGGCGATCGCGGCGGCGGGACGCGGACCGGCCGGCTTCTGCGCCTGCACCAGGAGGAGCAGCTTGTGCGCGGCGCTCTTCATCTTGACCTCGAACTTGCCCATCCACGCCTTGAAGAGGACGTGGCTGAAGACCAGCGGAATGGCGGTGACGAGGCCGAGAGCGGTTGCGAACAGGGCCAGGCCGATGGCTGCTCCGTGCGACTTGGCGTCGCCGCTGGTCGCGTCGCTGATCTTCTGGAACGTGCCGATCATGGAGATGACCGTACCGAGCAGGCCGACCATGGTCGCGATCTTGGCGATGGCCAGGATGATCGGCAGCAAGAAGTTCAGATCGGGCAGGATCTCCAGTTCGATCTCGTTGGCCATCGCGCGGCGCATCGCCGCGGTCCCCTGTTTCGAGCTTTGCAAGCCGGCGACGAAGAGGCGGCGCGGGATGACGTCGGTGCGCGTCCGGCAGAAGCGCAACGCGCCATCGACGCCGTCGGTCTCCAGTTTCTTCTGAAACAGGGGCAGGAACTCGTCCATCTTGGTGGAGGCGTTCATGTTCAGCAACAGTCGCCAGACGACGAAAGCGATGCCGGCGAACGACATCACGAACATCGGAACGGCGAAGTACCACTCATGAATAACGAAACTGAGGAATGCATTCATGGATGCTGTCCACGCCAGAGAATGGGATGGGAGAGCGAACCCATTCCCTTTTTACACGCGCTGCCGATGTGTCGCCAGAGAAATTCGGAACAACCAGCCCCGAGCGCAAGCGAGGGGTTCAGCGAAGGACCCACTCGCTTGCGCTCGGGGCTGGTTGTTCGGGGCTGGTTGTCATGGGAAGGCGATGCTGCGCTGGCGCAGTTTCTTGCCGGCGCCTGCCGCGACGAAAATCTGGCCGACGCGCTTGACCAGGGACTCCTCGGCATTGACCAGCGTCAGCGCTCGCGGCGCCAGCATGCCGAACGCCTCCGGCACGTCGAGGACGCGCATGACGTTGAGCAGCGTGGGGCCATCGCGATGCGACGACGGGGGCTCGATGGCGATAACCTCCTCGATGGACGGCTCCAGCAGCGCGGCGTACGCGGCGAGAACGCCGGCTTCCTTGCGGCCGACGACTTTCCACTTGATCTTGTTGTCCTTCTCGCTGAGATAGCGTGCCGTCGCGGCGATGTCCCAAACGCGGCCCTCATCAACCGTCCTGCCCAGCAGAGCGTGCGCGCGTTCGACGTAGTTGGGCGGATCCTTGCGCGTCCAGCCGGTGCGCGGTTTCAAGATGCGAATCGGCCCGCCGTCGCTCAACACCTTCAACTGGAACAACAACACGTCCAGCTTCTCATTCCCGCTCGGATTGAGGACAACGAGCAGGCCTGTTCCGCCCGGCTTCGGTTTTTTCTGGTGATCGTCGAACAGGGCCGCCGTGATTCCCTCTTCCGTCTCCAGTTGCAGGTAGCCTTTTGCACCACCGGACCCGAGCGCCCGCTCGCCTTCCGTCGCCGCCGGGATGCGCGCGGGAAAATCGCGAAACGTCTTCGCTCGCAGCAATCGCATCATTGTCTTTTGCCAGCGTTCGTACTGTCCCTCTTCCGGCAGGTTCACCTTCGCCGCCCGCACAAACGATTCGTCGATGCGATCGTTGATCGCGTCCCTGGGCAGATCGGCGTCCTCGGCAAAGACGCGCAGTTTGCTCCCCGGCAGCGGCTTGAAGTCGGCGTCCTTCACAGGAGTTTTGTCGTTCTTGATGTGGCGATTGATCCACTGAAAAATGGCGATGCGCAGATCGGGCCGATAGTCGTGTCCGCCCTTGCTGACGTGTTCGTCGATGAGATCGGCCCTGTCGTACATCTTGTAAACCTGGCGCAGTCGCTCGATGATGCGGCGGTTGCCGTCCATCGGAAAGATGCTGTCGTTGTCGGAGTTGGCGAACAGCATCGGCCGCGGCGCGATCAGCGCGGCAATCGTCGTCCACTCCCAGCCGTAACTGTTAATGAGGAACATGCAGTCGCAGTGGCCGTTGATTACCTTGTTCTTGACGTAGCTCTCCAGATCGCTCATGCCGCTGACTGGAACGGCGCACTTGACGCGCTCGTCGGCCGCCGCGATCCAGATGGTCGCGGCGCCGCCGCCGGAGATGCCCGTCACGGCGATCTTCTCGGCATCGACGTCGGGCCGGCTGACAAGGTAATCGATGCCGCGAATGCCATTCCAGCACTCGACGCCGGCCGGCGTGTAGCCCAGCGATTGCCACCACCAGCGGTCGTGGTCGTAAGTGCCGTGATGAATGCCGGCCACCTCGCCGAGTTGCAGCGTATCAACGATCAGGCAAATGTAGCCATTGGAGGCGAACCACATGCCATGATCCTGAAAGGCGGTCTTGTTGCCGTCGCGGCCGCGTCCCGAGTGGCCGCAGACATAGAGGACCGCCGGCAGTTTGCCCGTCGTTTTCTTCGGCCGATAAAGGTTGCCGGTGACATAAAGGCCCGGCTTGCTCTGGTAATGAAGCAGATCGATGACGACGTCGCCGCGATCGACGGTGCCGGTAATAGTGGCCTTGAGAGGCGTCTTCTCCGGCAGGGGCCAGAGGCCGAGCATGTCAAGGTATTCCTGGCGCAGTCTCGGCCGGCTCTTCTGCCAATCATCGAGCGTCCTGGCGCCGTCGAGAGAGCGCTTGTTGATCTGATCGGTCCGCCGCGCCAGATAACGCTCGATCATCGCATCGCCGGCCGATGCCTCTCGAAGATAGG
>JBBSDR010000765.1:0-4458 GCA_038240465.1 Gemmatales bacterium | reverse complement strand
AGGATAGAGATGCAGCAGCGTCGTGCCATCACAGACGACGATTTCGCGCAGCCCCATCGCGACGTTGCGTTCCCAGCGATAGCGGCCCGTGCCGTCGAAGACGATGGTGAAGGCGTTGTGCGTCTTGCTCGCCGGAATTGTGACCTTGTGCCACCCGGCAGCGCGAGCCTTCTCGAGCAAGGCGCGAGCGCGTTCGGCGACACTGCCTCGCGCGATCACTGTCGCTGGCTCCGCCTCCGATTCGAGGATCGCCTGGACATCAGCGGAGGTCGTGTTCAAACCATGAGCGCACAGCAGCAGATCGCGAAAGAGTGGGACGCCCAGTTCCAGAGAGGGACGGCAATAGAGTCCGAATTGCGGGACTTCGTGTACGAGGTCGGCCTCGTTGGTGAGGATGACTTCAGCCTCCCGCTCAGTCATTACAAATAGGTGAGTTTCCAGGACAAGGCCCAGAGATTTACCGGGTACGTTGCGGAGACCGCGGAAGCCGCCAAGCTCCCTCCGCCCCATCATGCCCGTCCCTGCGATCTCCCCGATGTCGGGAGCGCCGCCCTGTCCCCGGCCCGAACCTGGAGGCGGCGGAATGTCCATCGGGGAGCCTTCCGGCGCCCCGGCGATGCCGATGGCCACGTTCGGATCAATCGAACCGAGAACGCTGACATCCTCGATGCGATTGACGTCAAAACTCGACGGCACCTCGGGATCAATGCCGAGATTCATATTGAACAGATCGAGCGGATCGAGCCGCCGTCGCAGGCGGTCCAGCAGGCGGTCCAGCGGATCGGAATTGCTCCAACCATTGTTGTCGTCCGCAGTTTTGATACCTCCTCTCGGATCGACCTCGGTCCAGCGAATCCGAAAGGGCAGACGGCGCACGATCAGCGTCCGGCGAACCTGATCGACACTCGGCTTGCGATTCGGCACGACACCAGGCATGCCCGCATCGGTTCGCACGCGCGGGCCATCGGTTGGCTCGAAGTAGACCTCGATCTTCTCCGGGCTGTCGTACATCGCCCAGTGGTCCTTACGGCCGCGATCAACCTTGAAACGCCTGTACATCTCCTCGGTTTCGAGGACCAGCAGCGATGTAAACGGACTCATCACATAGAGCGACTGGCTCAACTCGACGATGGCAGCCTTGTTCTTCTTCGCATCGTCGGCGACAAGCCGATCGATTTCGAGACGGCCCCAGGTGCGCGGCAGATAGCCGCCGTCGCGTCCAGGGTCGGCGATCTTCAACTCGCGCCGATAGGGCTTGCCATCGACCATCCCCGTGACAACGACGCTCGCCGGCCAGTCTTTTTCCGCGAGACTGGTGCGGGTGACGGCGCACAACTCCTCGCCCTGGGCTAACTGAGTGGTGTCAGTCAAAAACGTCAGCGTCTTCTGGGAATCGCCGACGCGAACGTCGAGAAGCCTGGGGGTATTGAGTGTCGCCAGGATGTCGAAGGCCCGCCACCCGAGCGGCTCGTCCGGATTGACGTGAGCGAACAGGCCGCCCGTCTTGTCGGCAGCTTGCTTCATGAAAGTCCGGTTCCAGCGCTTGCCGACACCGATGCCGACATAGCGCGTGTTCTCCGGCAACAGAGCGAGCAGCCTGTCGGCGCGGCGTTCGCCCAGTCCCGGCAGGCCGGAGCCGACGTGAATGAAATGCGGATTCTTCGCCTGACGCAGCACGGCGGCGGCTTCCTTGAGCGCGGCGGCGAGATCGAGTCCGCCGATCAGGTGCGTCTTCTCCAACTCGGCAATGGCGGCCCGGACATTCGCGGGAGCCGCGGCGCGCGGTTTCGGCGTCAAGAGTTTGATGCGCGAGCCAGCGGTCAGCAGCGTAAAGGTGTCGTCGTGTTCCGCATTCTCCAGAAGCCCGCGGATGAGTTCGACCTGGGCGCGAGCCAGCAGCGGATCGCGCTCGGCCGACGACTCGAACAGCACCACCCAGTCCCGCTTCTGCCGCTTGCGGCTTTGCGCTTCTTGCAGTTCCGGCCGATAACGCAGCATCAGGTAACGCTGGCCCTGATACTCCGTCGTCACGAAGCGTGCCTGTTCGCCGCCGGTGAAGGCGGGGTCCTTCAGTTCGATGACGACATCGCGATCGAGTTTGATCTTGCTTGCCGAGGCGCTGAGGAGCAAATCGCCCTGTGCGGCGCGTTCGGTCAGCGTGTGATTGAGGCTCTTCCAGGCCAGCTTGCCGCCATTCTTGACGCGAGCGCTCAGGCTCCACTCGCCGACCTCGTCGAGACTGTGGCCGGAGGGAAAGCGATAGGTCATCCGGCCGTAGAGGACCGGCAATTTCTGCGTGTAGCTGAGCAGGATGCGTTTCTCCTGTCGTCCTTCGAGCGGGAAGACGCGCATCTTGAACGTGGTGCCATCGACCCATTCGAGCAGGGCCGGATCGCGCTGCGTGCGGACGATGCTATCGAAGATCGCCCGGCCATTCTCGCGTTCGACCATGCCGCCTTCCATGCGTGTGCCATCGACGTACATGGCCAGGCGCGACAGCGAGGCGTCGGCGGGCAGCGGGAAGTGGAACGTCCCTTCCAGCCGGCCCCAGTTGTGATTGAAATACGTCTGGTCAATGGTGGTTCGGGCGAAACCATCCTCGATGTGAACATCGACATGATAGCGGCGCAGGCCGAGGCGCATCTCCTGGCCATCGCCGCCGCGGGCGACGAGAGCGCCGCCGCAATAATCGCCGGAGGGAACAAGTGGTTCGTCGGCGAGGAGATCGCGCGCCCAGTCGAGTTCGTGGCTGGCGCGTGGAGCGGCGGCGACGCGGTCGGCATCGGCAGCGAGGAACTGCCCGGTGTGCAGTGTCTCGGCGACCCCATCGACCTTGACCTCTCCCTGTGTGACGAGGACGCTGGTTCCAGGTTCGCCGGCGCGGACGTCGAACCGGGAGCCGAACGCGGTCATCTGCCGCTTGGGCGTGGCGAGGGCGAACGGCTCTTTCTCGCCGCGCTTCGGCGCGGCGAGTTCGAGGAAGATTTCGCCTTCGAGAAGAGTCAACTTGCGCGCGCCATCGAGGCGAATGCGGGTGTTCTGGTTGAGTGACACGAGGCTGTCATCGGGCAGCGCGAGCTTCTTCTTCTCGCCGCCGGCCGTGCTGGCGGACTGTCCGGCGGCGAGCTTCGTCGTCGGCTTCGGCGTGGCGCGCGGCTTCGGCGTCACTCGGTCGGCAGGACTGGCGGTCCCCTTCTCAGTGCGAGCCTGGTTGTCGCTGTCGGAGTGTTCGCCGAAGTAGTGCCAGAACAGCGGCGGCGCGACGATGAGCATCAGGATGGCGGCCGCGTTGGCGAAGGCGAGCCAGAGAATGCGCCGCTTGGGGTCCTGGAGCAGGCGGCGCTCGGCCGAGAGGCGTTCGAGCCGGGCCATGGTCCGTTCCGCGAAGCCGAGGTCGATCGCTTCGGGCCGATACGCTTCACTGATAAGCCGTTCGACGTTCTCGTCGGCCGGCGTGGGAGTTTCATCGTTCATGATCGCCTCAATCTCTATCGACCAGCCCCGAGCGCAAGCGCGGGGTTTCTTCGTGCAACCCCGCGCTTGCGCTTGGGGCTGGTTGGTTCGTTCGTCACGGCGCCTCTGTCCGCAGGCTCCGGCACAGGGCCAGGAAAGCAGTGCGAAACGCCTGCCGGGCCCGAGTCAGGAGCGATTCGACGGCCTTCTCGGTGGTGCGATGATTGTCGGCCATCTCGCGGACGCTTGCTCCTTCGAGATACTTCGCCTGCAGCGCCTCGCGATAGTTCGGCGGCAACTGCGACATGGCGGTGCAGACCATTTCGCGTGTCTCCTCGCGCATCAGCAGATCTTCGGCCAGGGGTTCCGATTCAAGCCGGTCAAACAGCACCATCAACTCGCGGTCCATGCGCTGCCACAGTTCATCGAGCGACAGACTGCGGCGGTCGCGACTGAGGACACGGCTGATCTCATTGCGCGCCAGCCCGGTCAGCCAGGGAAAGATGTTATTGCCGGAGCGTTTCGGATCGTATTGATCGAGTTGTTTCAGGGCGCGAACGAGTGTCTCTTGCACGACTTCTTCGCAGCGATGCTGGTCCTTGCCGACGCGATAGAGACAGAAGTGATACAGCGGCGGCAGCATCGACTCGGCGAAGACCCGGACCGCCTCGGAGTCGCCGCCCAGGGCGCGTTTCCGCCAGTCGCAATCGAACCGTGCTTGCACCTCGAACCCTCCCCTGGCGCCCGCCGGCGGCTGTGCTTCACCTCCCTGTACCCATTATCATGTGAGAGACGAGAAAAAAACCTCTGCCACCGTGCCGATTTTTCTTCGTCCGCGCTGCTGCCTGCATCGCGAGTCCCTTCCCCTCGGCAACTATACCTTCCCCTCGCGGAAGGGGATTTGTTCTTGCGAGGAGTCCAGCCAGCTTCCAGAATGAGGCTGTGGTCTGGGCAAGTCAATGCGGATGGCGAGGTAACAGGGTGGCACAAGACACCGACATCGCT
>JBBSDR010000764.1:0-4460 GCA_038240465.1 Gemmatales bacterium | reverse complement strand
TGCCGGCCTTCAGCTTCTCCAGTTCCTTCTGCGCGTCCAGATCGCTCTTCGCCTTCTGCTTGAGCGCCTCCAGCGCCTTGAGGGCCGCATCGTTCTGGGCCTTCTTGAGCCGAGCGAACAGCCCGGCCAGTTCCTTCGCCGCCTGTTGCTGCTGCGCGGCCGCCTCGCTCCAACGGCCCGCGCCGGCGGCGTCAGCGGCCTGCGTGAACAGACCATGCAGCGGCGCGGCGACCAGCGTCTTCGCCGCATCCTGGAAGGCGTCAGCGATAATCGGCTCGACGGCTCGCGTCCGCTCTTCCAAGCCCACGAACGCCGGCTGAACGAGCTTGACCAGATCGAGGATCTTCAACTGCCTCTGCTGCATCGACATTCGGATTGGCGATTTCGGATTGGCGAGTTGTGCGAGAGATTGATCGCGCAGTCGTGCTTGCCGTTCGGCGAGCATCTCGACAAAGGCCACCATGTGGGCCAACTCCCACTCGTGGCGGAAGGTGATGTAATGCTCGACGATCTCCTGCAAACTGCGCGCGGTGCGTTCCTGTGTCAGCCGGGCGTCGGCGAGGGCGGCACGCTTGGCCTGCGGATCGTCGCGAGCCGTCACGCTCTCCAGAATGCGGATGCCGCGAATCATCTCGGTATCCGCGAGCATGCCGACACTGACACGCAGGTTGCCCGACTGCATCGGCATGTCGCGGGCCGCCTGGCTCGCCGTCTGGCGAAGTTGTTCCTGTCCCTTGACCAGTGCCGCGACAGCGGCGTGAAGGGCCTGCACCGTCTTCGGATCGTCCCACTTGAGACCGCTGGCCGGGTCGAGTTTCTTCATCTCGACGACGGTCTTTTCCGCTGCCGCGTTCTGAGCGGCGATCAGTCCCTTGAGATCGGTCTGGCTCTTGAGGATCTGTTCGTACTGGCGTTGCAGGGCAACGCCCTCGCCGCCGACGAGCAGTTTCTGCGGCGAGCCGGTGATCCACGCGCCTTTCTTGAGCGGGTCCGTATCGACCGCGCGCAAAGCCAACTCCAGCGAGTCGCCTTCGGTCGCGGCAAGAGAAGCGAGGGACAGATCGTAGGTCCGTGTGAACTCCGCCGCATTTTCGGCGGCCCAGACGACAACGTCCTTCCAGCCAACCTCTCCCACACGGCGAACGAACAGGCCGACTTTTGTGAGGCCGACGTCATCGGTGGCGCGAATGCGGAGCGACACGGTCGCATCGGCGGACAGTTCACTCTGCTGATCGAGACCGGACAGTTCGAGTTTCGGGTTCTGATCGGCCAGCACGCGAATGGCGAACGAGCCGACAGACTCCGGCTCTCGTTCTCCCCGGCGCACTTCCAGTTCGTAGCCAAGTGCGTCCTCGAAGACGATCGCCCCGCGATACTCCGTCCCGCTCTGCGCGGTCAGTTCCACCTTCTCCGTCACCGTACGATCCTCGCCGTCGCGTGAGGCGAGCCGCTCGATAATCATGGCCGCCCGATCGACAGGACGATCGAGGACGAAGGTCACTTCGGCGCGCGTGCCGCGCAGCGCTTCGAGGTCGCCGCCGGCTCGTTCGCTCGTCGTCGCGGTCTTGCCGGTGTAGGCGGGATGCTGATAGACGGCGCGGACGAGGCTGAGGTGAACCGAAGACGGGATGTCGATGTGGAAGACGCGCGTTGTGTAGTCGCCGCCCTGGACGGTGTAAGTCAGGCTCTGGCGCACGGCGAGGAAAGTATAAGCCACCTCGTCGGCGTCCTCCGGCACGGCAATCGATTCGCGCAGCCGCTGGCCCTGCACCTGGCGATTGACTATCAACTTGTCGGGCCGTTCGCCGCGAATGCGGATGCGAATGGTAACGTCGCCCTCGGCCTCGCGGTCGCCGTTTTCGATGTCGAGATAGGTGCTGTAGATCGGCTCGATATCGGCGAGCGGCATCAGGATACGGCTGGCGGCATTGGCGAAGTGATCGGGCCACACGGCCCAGAACAGGAAGCCAGCGCCGACGAGCAAGCCGGCGAGACCGGCGCGGATCAGGGCTGGCTGGCTGGGGACGGCCCTCGGCAGCGTGGTCTGTCGCAGGGTGTCGTAGTTCTCGCGGACGACAGCGGGCGCGAGGCCAGCCGTGCCGTTGCGAGTCAGTTGCAGGGCATTGATGAGGCGATTCTGGACTCCGCCGGGCGTCTGTTGCTCGATGGCGATGGCGACTTCATCTTCGGTCAAGGCAAGCGCCTTGAGGCGACGCACGAGCCGAATGCCGGGCAGGACAACCGCCGCGACGAGTCCAATCGCCGCGGCGAAGCGGCCCCAACTGGGAAGATGAAGGAAGTTGTCCAGGAGAAAGATTGCCCACAAATAGGCAAGCGGAGTGGCAATGGCGATGCCGGCGGCTTCGAGGAGCAGCAGAAACTTCCAGCGCGAGGCGTTGCGGCCAACGAGGCGGCGCATTTGCTCCACCATCGCCTCCGGCCGTTCGGCCTCCTGAGTCCAGGAGGAAGACGAAGGGCGAGGCGAGGTTGCCGGGGTGGGAAGCATGGTGCATCCATCGCGAGGTTGGAAGGCGGGCAGGGTGGCAATCAGCGTGGCAATCAGTGTGGCAATCAGTGTGGGCGATGAGTTCAACCCTAGCAAGGCCAACGAACAGAGTCAACGAGATTCAACGCCCGCGACTGCTGCTGCCCCCGTCCTCGGTTCCCGCGGCTTGACGCTGTCTTCCTGAAGCAACGGCAACACCTGGATACGCGACTCCAGAAGAGTCGTTCCCACCTCATCGGCGCCGGCTGCCTTGACGCGCTCGCGCATCTGCTCGAGGCCCTCTTTCTGCCCCCAGCGGCCGACCAGGATCTTCAACTCGGGGAACTGCGCCCGCAGACGCTTGCACAGGTAGCGTGCCTCGGCCATTCCTGCCGGCGGCAACGAGGCGATGCACACGCCAGCCGGCTGCTCCTCCGCCATCTGCGCCACGAGTTCGTCCACGCGCGTTCCGGTCGGAATCACCTTGAGCCGGCACCCCTCGCCCGCGAGCAGTTGCCCCAGCATGGCCAGGGCCAGTTCGTCGCCCTCCTGGGTGGGGATGCCGAACACCACCGCTCCCGGCTCTCTCGGGATCGGACAGCGGACCGGGACCATCTCCTCCAGGATTTGTCCCATGTCACGCAACACCGCCTGCTTGTCGGCGGCGGACAGCGTGCCGCGTTCGTGGTCGCGCTGGACCAGGACCAGGGCGGGCAGCAGCACCGCATCGTAAAACGGCTCCGCCGGATGGGCCTTCAAATGCTCTTCGATCAGGTCGATGGCCTCATCGGGATCGTGAGCCAGCAAGCGCTGGTAGTAGCGCTGTCCCAGGGTGAGAGCCGGCCGGTCGCTCAGCAGGACGCCGAAGAACTCCAGTCCCGGCACATAGCGGCCGAGGATCACCAGACAGACCGTCAACGGCGTCGAGAGCAGCAGTCCCGCGGGTCCCCACAGCCAGGTCCAGAAGGCGGCCGCGACCAGCAGCGCCAGCGGCGACAGGCCCGTGCTGTGGCCGAAAATCACTGGCTCCAGGACGTTGGCCGTCACCAGTTCCAGCACCACGAAGACGCCCAGCACCGCCAGCGGTTCCGTCCAGCCGGGAAAAATAGCCACGCTCAACAGTATCAGCAGCAGGCCGCCAAAGGGGCTGCCCAGGTAGGGAACGAAGCGCAGAGCGCCCACGAGCAGTCCCCAGAGGATGGCTTGCGGCACCCCGATCACGAGCAAACCCAGTCCCAGCGTCAGGCCGAAGCAGAGGTTGATTGTCAGTTGCATCTGGAGAAATCGGCTGACGCGCTTGCTGGCGTCTTCGAGGGCGCGTGTCGTGTCCGTCAGCCTGCCGTGGCCGATAAGCCGGATCAGCCGGTCGCGCAGGTCTTCATGTTTGGCAAGCATGAAAATGACGAGCAGGCCGACCAGGGCGAAAGTGGTCAGCATGGACAGTACCGGACTGGCGATGGCCTCAAACCTCGCCGGGCCAGGTTCGTGGATCTCGACCGGCCAGGGCTTGCGTCCCGGGTCTCCTGAATTCGCGCCGCTCAACTCCTCGTTAATGTCCGTGATCGCCCGCTGGATCTTCTCGAAGAAATTGCCTGGCCCATGACTGCGAAGGGCGGCGGCCTTTTTACTGATGTTCTCTCGATACTGGGGCAAGTCCACGGCGAGGCTGTGGACCTGCATCGCGATCAAAACGGCAAAGCCGCCGAGTACGAGGAAGCCCAGCGTCGAAACCAGGATGACCGCGGGGGTCCTTGGCACGCCGCCTCGTTGCAGGCGGACAACCAGAGGAGTGAGGATGAAGGTTAGCAGAATGGCAATGGCCAGCGGCAATAACACCGCCCGCGCAAAGAACAGGCCGGCCACGACCAGGATGCCCAGGATGCAAGAGCTGACGATCAACAGTGATCGCAACGGTGCGGCAGGGGTGTCGGCCACGGATGAAACCTCGGCGAAGGGCCGCTTGCGGCTTGGCGGG
>JBBSDR010000763.1:0-4467 GCA_038240465.1 Gemmatales bacterium | reverse complement strand
TCGACGACCTGCGCCGGCGGCTACGGCGGTACAAGAAAGTCCACGTGATCTGCGACAACGCCAAGTTCCACACCTGCCAAGCATCCCAAACAGACTGCCGAGAAAATAACAGGTTGTCGGCCAGCACCGACTTCGCCCACAGTGGCGGTGTCGGCGCTGCGGAAACTCGCGCAATGGCTCGAGCATCAGCGTGACATAGCGACCCCAGGAGGCAACCCATGTCACCCAGCAGGGACGAGTTCCCCCCCCGTCCACGGTCCAGCGGTTTCGGCTGATCGACCTCTGGAGTGTGATGCCCGACGAGAATCGACGACAGGCCCTCGACGCCCTCCGCCGGATGATCGAGCAGGCTCTACGATCCTCCCGCGACGAACGGGAGGCAAAGCATGAGCGCTCTTGATATCCATCACCGCGCTGGGACACCACGAACCAAGACTTTCCCCTCGACGAAGCTCGAATCGCACCACTTCGAACGGATCGCGGTCGTCTATCTTCGCCAGTCGACGCCGCGGCAAATCGTGGATCATCCCGAGTCGACCGACCTTCAGTATCGCCTCGCGCACCGGGCCATCGAACTCGGTTGGGACGAGAACCGCGTCTTGATCGTCGACGAGGACCTGGGTCAGAGCGGCAGCACCGCCGACCAGCGCACGGGGTTCCAGCGCCTCCTCGCCGAGGTCGCCATGAACCATGTCGGCCTGGTCCTGGGCATCGAGATGAGCCGGCTCTCACGCTCGTGCAAGGACTGGCATCACTTGCTGGAACTGTGCGCCGTGTTTCGGGTCTTGCTGGCCGATCAGGATGGACTGTACGATCCGTGCGACTTCAACGACCGGCTCTTGCTCGGCCTCAAGTGACACATCGCATAATCCACAAGCTTTACTTCTTCCAGGGGCACTCGTCAGGATCTGCAAGGAAGCCCGCTGCGTCGGCAGCGAGTTCGCCACCTGGATCGACGTGTTCTGGCAGGAGGACAAGCCATGGGTCGTGCTGCAACTGCCTTCGGGACGACGGACCGCTGTCCCAGCTTCCTGGACCGATCTGGACGGCCGATTCTCAAGGAGAGAGAATCAACCGCAGATCCTCCCCTCGGGGCTCCTCGAACTGGCCCGGTACTGTCACGGCCTGCGCGAGGGCGGTCGCCAACGCCGCCCGTCGAAGGGGCGCTCGCGAGGCGCGACGTAGCACTGGACGAGATCTGGTTCCAGCTCTCACTGCCCGACCGCGAACGTTTCGGCCACCGCTTCTCCGCCATGGTCCTCAAGGCCCTCGGCTTCCGGTCATGCTCGACCGAGGAGAGTGAGACATGACCCGAGACACGATTCATCCCAAGATCAGGCCGGAGCACCTGCGACGGCATGCGGTCGTCTATGTCCGCCAGTCGAGTCCACACCAGGTCCGCAACAACCGCGAGAGTTCGAGCCGACAATATGCCCTGGTCGAACGCGCCAAGGCGCTGGGCTGGCCTGGCAAGTCGGTCGAGATCATCGACGAGGATCAAGCGCGTTCGGCGAGCGGCGCCGCACACCGTCAGGGCTTCAAGACGCTTCTGGCCGAGATCGGCTCCGGTCAGGTTGGCGTCGTGCTGGCGCTGGAGGCCTCGCGGCTGTCGCGGTCATCGGCCGACTGGCACCGGCTGGTGGAGATCTGCGTGGTCACACAGACGCTTCTGGCCGACGAGACGGCGGTGTACGACCCCCGCGACCCGAACGACAGGCTCTTGCTGGGAGTGAAGGGAACGATATCGGAAGCAGAACTGTTCACACTTCGAACTCGCCTTCATGAAGGACGCTGGAACAAGGCCCGGCGCGGTGAATTGGCGCGGTCTCTGCCGGTCGGATACGTGAAGAGCGAATCGGGGACCGTGGTCAAGGATCCCGACCGGCAGGTGCAGTCTCGGCTCGCCTACATTTTCCGACTCTTTTGCCGCCACAAGGTCGCCCATCAGGTTTTGTTGCAACTGGTGCGCGAGAAGCTTCAGGTCCCTGCCAAGATCTGGGGCGGCCCGCGGCACGGTCAAGTCCGATGGAAGGAGCCCGACCTCAGCGACGTGATCCGGCTGCTGCACAACCCGACTTACGCCGGGGCGTATGTCTACGGGCAGTGGGAGTACGACCCGTTCGATCGCTCACCGACCAACGGCGAGGCCAGGGTGCATTCGCGTCCGTTGGAGGACTGGCCGGTCTGCCTGCGCGAGACTTATCCGGCCTATATCACGTGGGAGCAGTTCGTGCAGAACCGGGAGACTCTCCGCTCCAACGGATATGGCTTCGGGAAGCGCGGGGCCGCCCGCAGAGGTAAAGCCTTGCTGCAGGGCATCGTCTACTGCGGACGGTGTGGGACACGGATGACCGTCCTGTACTATTCGACCAAAGAGAAGCGGGCACCCGGGTACGGGTGCTTTTATGAGTATCATCGCCATGGCGGTAAGACGTGCCAGTGCTTCAGCTCGGCCGGGGTGGACGCAGCAGTCGCCGGGCTGTTCCTGGACGTCGTGTCACCCGCGAAGATCGACATCGCCTTGCACGCACTGGAGGAGTTGGAGTCCGACCGATCGGAGGCGCGCAAGCAATGGGACCTCCAACTCAGTCGTGCGGACTACGAGGTCGAGCTGGCCCGTCGTCGCTACGAGGCGTCTGACCCGGAGAACCGCCTTGTGACAGCAGAGCTGGAGTCCCTCTGGGAGGACGCCATGCAGCGACGAGAGCGGCTCCGACGCGAGCGTGAGCAACTGGAACGACGACAGGAGCACCCGCTGGGCAAAGCCGACAGGGAACAGATCCGGGATCTCGCTTCTGACCTGGGCCGGGTCTGGGAGGCGAATACGACGACGATGGAGGACCGCAAGACACTTGTACGGTTCTTGATCAAGCGAGTACATGTGGACGGAATCACTGAAGCAGGCAAGATCGAGATCGACGTCGAGTGGCATACAGGCGCGCACACGGCACTGACCATTGATCGGCCGCTGGTCGGTGTCTGGGCACCCAAGACGCCGCAGGCGGCGGTGGAACGGATCCGCGAGCTGCTGCCTTGTGAGAATTACGATGCCATTGCGGCGAAGCTGAATGCGGAAGGTTTTCGCACGGCGAAGGGTTTGAAGTACGATGACAAGTCCGTGGGGTATGTCGCGCGCACTCGCGGTTGGGGCTGCGGACGTGGGCGACGTGTCACGCATGGAGAAACCTGAAAGTCGAACTGGTGCATCATGAAGAGGGTCACAAGGGAGCGATGAGCGAGGCGGAACTGCACATCCTCCGGAGCAGGATGGATCACGGCCGTCGCAACAAGGCCGAGCGCGGCGAGTTGTTCAATCACATGCCGCCCGGCTACGTCCGTCTGGCCTCGGGCGAGGTCATTTTGGATCCGGACGAACAGGTCCAGTCGGTGGTGCGCCTGATCTTCACGAAGTTCGTGGAATTGGGCAGTGCGCGGCAACTGGTTCGCTACCTCGCGGCTCAGCGGATCGCGCTTCCCGTCCGCACGCTTTCAGGCCCCGAGCGCGGGCAAATCCGCTGGCGCGAGCCCCGGCCGGAGACGGTCTACAGCATGCTGCATCACCCGTATTACGCGGGTGCCTATGGCTACGGTCGCACGCAGACCAATCCTCGACTGAAGATCCCCGGGCGGCCCAGCTCGGGCCGCAGGGTCATGCCGATCGAGGAATGGCATGTGCTCCTCAAAGATACGTTGCCCGCTTATATTTCGTGGGATCAGTTCCTGGCCAATCAGGAGCGACTGCGACAAAACTGCGCCCACTTCGACACGCTGGGGGCGCCACGGGCTGGCGCATCGCTCCTCACCGGCCTCGTGGCTTGTGGCAAGTGCGGCCGGCGGATGGGCGCGTCTTATCCAACCCCCACGGCACACTATGTCTGCTTCAGAAACGATCCCATTCGCTGTTGCGAGGGTCAGAATCTCGCCGCCGCGTCCATCGACGCGCTGGTGGAACGCCAGGTGCTGCTGGCTCTCGAGCCCGCGGCCATCGCGTTAAGCCTGAAGGCGGAGGAAGACCTGCGGCAAGAGGATCGGCGGCTGTCGAAACACTGGCAGCAAACCCTGGCAGCAAACCCTGGAGCGAGCCCACTACCAAACGGAACGGGCGCGAAGGCAGTACGAGGCCGTCGAACCCGAGAACCGGCTGGTGGCTCGCGAACTGGAGCGACGTTGGGAACGAGCCCTGATGGAAGAGCGACAGGTCAAGGAAGAACACGATCGCTTCCTGATATCGCGGCCCGGCGTGCTGTCGGAACAGGAACGCGAGCGGATTCACAAGCTGTCACATGATATTCCATCGTTGTGGGCGGCCCCCTCGACCGCGATTCAAGATCGTCAAGTGATTGTGCGACAGCTGGTGGAGCGCGTTGTGATCGGCACCCAAGGCCAGAGCGAGATCGTCGACGTCACGATTCAGTGGGCGGGGGGCTTCGTCAGCCGACATGAAACGATGCGCTCCGTCGGCCGTTA
>JBBSDR010000762.1:0-4468 GCA_038240465.1 Gemmatales bacterium | reverse complement strand
CACGGCCAGGGCGGAGGACATCAAGTCCGGCCCGACCGGGAAGATCGGTGGCCCCTTCGACGTGAAGGCGATCACCGGCGACAACAAGGGCAAGACCCTGTGCTATGTCTGAAAGTACAATGGCGAACGCCGTCCGGCCGTGGTGCTGATTTTCAGCCAGAAGGCGGACGACAACTTGGCCAGTTTGGTCAAGGCGATTGACGAGGTTCAGAAGAGCAATTCCAAGCTGGGTACGGTCGTGGTCGGCATCGGCGGCGTTGCGGCTGCCGACTTCGAGAAGATCCAGGAAACCCACAAGCTGACCACTCCGCTGACCGTGGCCGTCGCCAAGGACGGACCCGAGCGCTACAAGCTGAACAAGGAAGCAGCGATCACCGTCCTGATCTACACCAAGGGCGGCACGATCAGCAAGAATTACGCCTTCAAGGACAGCAAGAGCGCTGCCGCCAAGGCGGCCGACATCGCGTCGGCAGCCGCGGACCTGGTGATGTAAGGACCGACGCCGGGACACCTTCTTGCCGCTTGCGGCTTAGCGGTCTTCTTCCGCCACGCCGCACGCGGCAAGACAGGTCACTTCTTCGCGAACAGGGCGTCGATCTCCTTGTCGGACAGCTTGGCGCTGCCGTTCTCGGGATCGATGACCAGGGCGTTGCCGCTCGGCGTCACCCAGACGAGACGATTGCCAAGATGGAAGACGTCCTTCATCTCGGGATGCTTCGCCAGCAGCCGGAAGTACGCGTCGCTCATCGCCTTGACGCGGACAATCTTCAGGTCCGGCGTGTAAGCTTCATCCACCCAGGCGCCGCCAATCTCCCGGCAGGTCTTGCCGCACGCCTGCACCGTCTTGCACTCCTTGAGCTGCTCCTCGTTTCGCAGCGCGTCGAGGACGAGCGCCAACTCGACGCCCTCCTTGCCTGCCTGCGGCAAGGCAGGCGTGGGAGCGGCAGTCTCGGTCGAAGCAAGTGGCACCGAAGGCGCGGGAGCGGACACTGGGACGGGCGACGCACCCGCGCAGCCGTACCCTCCCAGGCCGTTGTAGGTTGCGGCGGGAGGCGAAACCGTGAGCGGCGATCCCGGGACAGCCCACCGCATCGTCGGAGACACGACCACGGGAGCGTAATTGATTCTTCCCGGACCATAGGGGCTGGCCGCTGGCGTGACTGTGGGTTGTCCATACGGCGGGGTCGCTGTCATATTCGTGACATCAGTGGGTGCGGCCGGAGCCATGCCCCGGAATTGAACGTGCGGCGCGGAGGGCAGCGCAGGCGCAACGGGCATGTTCGAGGCGACCGAGTCCGGCACGACGAGATAGCTGCTGTACGGCGTCGCGATGCCGTGCTTCTTCGCCAGCTTCACCACTTCATCAACCAGTTCCTTCTGCTGGCCGTTGTTGCGAATCTCGTCCAGCAGATAGCCGACCTTGCGCCGCGCCCACAGTCCCTCGACGAAGGCACGGTCTTCACCCGTCTTGGCAGGGAACTCGATGTCGTAGACCATCTCCTTCGAGACGCCATCGACCTTGCCGGTCAGCGTCAGGGCAGAGTGGCCGTGACCCTTGTACTTGCCGCAAACGACGAGTTGCCCGCCGTGGAACAGGTCCGGCAACTGCTTCGGATACATCTGCGACAGCGTGATGCCCGCACTGGCGCTGACCTTCAGTTCGGTCATCACCGGATGGCTGATCTTGGCGAACAGCGTCGATGCCTTGATCTCGATGTCCTCTTCCGGCCGCACATACGTCGAGGCCGAGCGGGTCATTTCCGCCAGCCGGTCGAGCAGCGAGGCGTTGACGTCGTCGCCGACGCCGAAGGTGAAGATGCGCGTCCCGGCACTGTTCTTCTCGGAAACGTGCTTGATGATCTTCTCCGGGTCCTGTTCGCCAACCGTCGGCTGGCCATCGGTGAAGAAGACGACGGTGAACGTCCTGCCCTTCTCACTCGCACGCAGGCTGATGGCATCGCTCAGGGCGTCGTCGATGGCGGTGCCGCCGGTCGCTTCCAGTTCGTCAACCCACTTCTTCGCTTCCGCGACGTTCTCCATGCTCGCGGTCTGCAAGCTGTCGTGCTGGCGCTGGACGGTCGTGGCGAAGGCGATGACGGCAAAGCGATCGTGCGCATGCAGATTGCTGAGGCAATGCTTGAGCGCCTTCCTGGCCTGATCCATCTTGGGGCCGGTCATGCTGCCGGAAATGTCGAGGACGAAGACCAGATCGCGGGCGATGTGCTGCGACTTCGACAGTTCAGCGCGCGGCGAGATCAGCAGCATGAAACTGCCGTCCTTGTGCGCATCGTTCCGGTAGCTCAGCGCGGTCAGGCCGACGTCCTTCGTTCCCAGGCTGAAATAGAGTTTCAAGTCCTTGTCGAGGGTGGTCTTCTTGGCCTCGAAATGCACCTTCGTCTTGTGATCGCCCAGCGGCGTGACGGTGACGGCGTGCGTCGGCGAATAGACGTTGTGGATCTTGCGCTGCGATTCGATGGTGGTATCGATCGAGAACTTCTCGAGCGTCTCGGCCGCCTTCTGATCGGTCTTCAGCGGATAGCAATACTCGACCATGCCGGCGTCGTTGTTGCAGACCGACGTGAAGCGCAGGGCCAGCTTCTGCTCGCCGTTGGCCGGCACAGGATAGACGCGGACGCGCAGCAGGTTCTGGCCGATGTACTCGAGCAGTCCGGGGTCTTGCAAGCGTTTGACGATGTCGGTGTAGATCTGGCGGGCCTTGTCGGCCTCGACCATCTCTCCCTTGACCTCCTTGCCGTCGATCCACATTGAGAAGCGGCTGACACTGGCGCCGGCCGGCACGGGAAAAACGAAAGTGGCTTCGAGGGCGCGATCGGTGTGATTGCGGAAAACCTGGATGACTTCGGTCTGGGCGACCTGTTCGACGAGGGTAGTCTTGACCTCGTGGCGCACCAGCGCCAGCGGGGGGATCGAACTGTCGGAGGGGATGAGCAGGCCATTCGCGTGCGCGGAGGCTGCGCAGAGCAGCCCCGCCACGAGGACGGGGAACCAGAGTTTCATGCAGGAGTCCTCTTGCGACTTGCGGATTGAAAATGGGTCTGGAGAACGGAGACAGGGCTGGAGGTTCGCGAGCAGCGACTGCGGGAGGGTATATAGCGGAGCGTCCTTCGCGAGACAAGCCCAGACAGCTATAATGATCAATGACCAATGATCAATGACCAATGACCAATGAAGAAAAGGATGCGGCGGGTTCCTTTTTGGTCATTGGTCATCGGTCATTGGTCATCGGTCATTGGTCATTCCCAACGAGAATTCTCATGAGTCACAGTGTCCTTCATTTCGTCGATCGCGTCGAGTTGTACGTCAAGGGGGGCGATGGCGGCAATGGCTGCTGCAGCTTCCGGCGCGAGAAGTACGTTCCCAAGGGCGGCCCGGACGGCGGCGACGGCGGCCACGGCGGCAGCATCATCATCCGCGCCATCGCCGGCACCGATAGCCTTGCCGACATCGTCAACCGCAAGCACTGGCGCGGCGAGCGCGGCGATCACGGCATGGGCAGCAACTGTTATGGCCGCAGCGCTGAGGACACGATCGTTCGCGTCCCGCCGGGGACGATTGTCTACGACCGCGCGCACGGCAACATCCTGCGCGACCTCACTCACGATGGCGATGAGTTCGTCGTCGCCAAGGGCGGACGCGGCGGTTACGGCAACCGGCACTTCGCCACCTCGACCAACCGCACGCCGCGCCAGTTCGAGAAAGGCGAGGAAGGCGAAGAGCGCATCATCGTCCTCGAGTTGAAGGTGATCGCCGACGTCGGCCTGATCGGCTTGCCCAACGCCGGCAAATCGACGCTCCTGAGCCGGCTGTCGCGCGCCCAGCCGGAGATTGCCGACTATCCGTTCACGACCAAGCATCCCAACCTCGGCGTCGTCACGATCGGCGATGACCGCGTCTTCGTCCTCGCCGATCTGCCGGGACTGATCGAGGGCGCGCACAGCGGCGTCGGCCTGGGCCACGAGTTCCTGCGCCACGTCGAACGAACGCGCGTCCTCGTTCACATGGTCGAGCCGCTGCCTTCCGATGGCAGCGATCCGCTGGCGAACTATCACACGATTCACCGGGAACTGGCCTTGCACAGCGAGATGCTAGGCCGCATGCCCGAAGTGGTACTCATCAGCAAGGCGGAGCTGACGGGAAGCGAGGAAGTCCGGCAGAAGCTCGAGCAGGACCTGGGACGCGAGGTGCTGTCGATTTCCGCAGTGACCGGGGCGGGACTGTCGAAGCTGGTAGGCGTCGTTAGCCGGATGCTGGCCGAGTCGCTGGCCGAGGCCGTGCCATGAGGCCGCACGTCGTCGTCGATATCGGCAACTCGCGCATCAAGTGGGGCCTGTGTGGGGCGGATGGCTCCGCTGTGATCGCCGCCGTATCGCTGGCAGACGATCCCGACGCATGGTCGGCGCAGCTGCAGTTCTGGAATTCGGCGAGCGGGGGGTGTGAACCCCCCGGT
>JBBSDR010000761.1:0-4484 GCA_038240465.1 Gemmatales bacterium | reverse complement strand
TGGGGCTGGTTCGGATCAGTTCCTTCACATTTCCCTTCAATTCCCACGGGACACACGAGCCATGCGACACGTCGCTCAGGTTCTCTTCGTCGGTCTTTGCGCATCACTCGGCGGTCTGCTGGCGGGACTATCGCCACGCCTTGCCGGAACGGCTCAGGCGCAACTGTCCGTCCCCGGCGCCCGCTTGACAGCACGCGAATCCGATCCCCTTTTGGCCCTCGGCGAACGCTTCGAGAGCATCGCCCAGAAGGTCTCGCCATCGGTCGTGGCCGTCGAGGCGGTCAAGCCCGCGCCGTCACGCGGCGGCAAACGCCAGCAGACCGAGGAGTCCGGCTCCGGCATCCTGGTGCGGTTGCCGGGCGTCGAGGACATCCTCGTCATCACCAACAACCACGTCGTCTCCGACGCGACCGCCAAGCAGATCACCGTCAGTCTCGCCGACGGCAAGATCTTCAAGCCGGATCGCGTCTGGGCCGATCCCGAGTCGGACATTGCTCTGCTGCGGCTGGCGGGGACGGGCAATCTTCCGGTCGCCACCCTCGGCGACAGCGACCGAGTGCGCGTCGGCCAGTGGGTGCTGGCGATCGGCAGCCCCTTCGGGCTTAACCAGACGGTGACACACGGCATCATCAGCGCCCGCGAGCGCGGCCAGGTCAGCCTGGGCAGCACGATTCGCATCAAGGATTTTCTCCAGACCGACGCGGCCATCAATCCGGGATCGAGCGGCGGACCGCTGTTCAACCTGGACGGCGAGGTGATCGGCATCAACACGGCCATCGCGTCCTACTCGAACAGCAACAGCGGTGTGGCCTTCAGCATTCCGATCAACCTGGTGAAGCGCGTCGCCCGGCAGTTGTTGGACCGCGGCAGCGTCACGCGCGGCTATCTCGGCCTGCAAATGGCGTCCTCATTCGAGGCGAACGATGCGCTGCGCCTGGGACTGGATCGGCTGCAGGGAGCGCTGGTGGAGTCGGTCTATCCGGGAACCCCGGCGGCGACGGCGGGAGTGCGCCCGGGCGACGTCGTCTTGCAGGTGGACGGCGCGGCCATCCGCAACGAGAACCACTTCATCAACCTGATCAGCGCGTTGCCGGCGGGCCGGCGGGTGCGGGTCCAGGTGTGGCGCGAACGGCGGACGCTGCCGCTGGAGGCGGTGGTCGGAGACTGGTCGCAGGGCCAGGAGAAATTGAAGGATTGACTCGCCGCTTGCGGCGGAAGCGAAGGGCCGCTCCGCCGCAAGCGAGGGGAAGTCTCAGTCGTCGCCTGCCTGCCTGTTCCGCATAAAGAGCAGCAGACCGATGAGGCCAAGGAAGAGGACGCCCATGATGGCGAAGAACATGAAACTGCCGATGAAGGGTTCGTCCTGGGCAAACATCACGTTGCCCAGCGCGGCGGCCAGCGTGGACACATTCATTGCGGGATCCTTTCTCTACTCCAGACGTGAGGGAATCGAAGGTTGCGAGCCAGATTAAAAATGTTCTACCGCCCCTTCGCCCGCAATGCAAGGACTCAGTGACGAAAAACTGACGGAAGTAAATCCTGGACGTTGAGTGTAGCGATCATCTGTCCACCGAGAACGAGCGGGACAGCGTCTCCCGGATGGTAGTCCTGTCGCTGGCGATAGGTCAGCGTGGGATCTGGGCCAGTCGGATCGGTGTAGACCTCGATCTGGCCATCAATGAGGTTCACGATCCAGTAGCAGGGGATTCCCGCCTGAGCGTAGATTCGGCCCTTGGTGGTGCGGTCCAGATCGAGTGTCGTGTTGGCGACTTCGACGAGGAGGCCAATTTCCGAAGAATCCGGATGGTGATCATCGTACCGTACCGGGGGTCCGAGTACGACAGCCACGTCTGGTTCCGGGGCTGAGTCGCTAAGCCTGATGCCTTTCTGGTCGCGGCTGCACCACATACTCGGCAGCACGCGATCAATCGCTCGGCGGGCCAACTCGATTCGGCTATCATGACGTGGAGTGCGTGGCGTCTTGTACGTTAACCATCCTTCAAGCAGTTCGACTGCATCCTCTTCGGTGAGGATTCCTGTTTCGATCATTCGGTCGTACTCATCCACGGTGAATCGCAGCAGATAAGCTCCCGCCGGCGCAAGAGCCGGCGCGGGGCGCATCGCGGCAGTCGTCATGATTCATCCCTCTCTACTCAAGATCAGTTCACCACCGGCAGCTTGAGCCGGCCTTTCCGGAAGCCCGCCAGTTCGCCGTGCAGTGTTCCCTTCTCGTGCTCCTCAACCTTCCACTTGTCGATCTCTTCGAGCAGCGCAGCGACCATCTCGTTTTCCAGAACGTGGCGGATGATCTCGCCGCACCCGCAATGCAAAGACTCGGTGACGAAAAATGCCGTCAGGGGAGTAAATCCTGCACCTTGAGCGTAGCGATCATTTGTCCACCGAGAACCAGAGGCACGGCGTCTCCCGGATGGTAGTCCTGTCGCTGGCGATAGGCCGGCGCGGCATCGGGACCGGTCGGATCGGTGTAGACCTCGACGAGTTGCGCCCCGACGTTGATGATCCAGTAGCAGGGGATGTCCGCTCGCGCATAGACGCGGCATTTCTCATTTCGGTCGAAAGCGAGAGTGGAATCGGCCACTTCGACGACGAGACTGACATCTTTTGGTTCAGGATGCCGGCGCAGATAGGTGCCACGAACCCCCTGGGCCACCACGCAATCCGGTTCGGGTACAGAGTCCGGCAAGCGTAACCCCAGTTGAATCCGGACGCGCCACCCCGAAGGAATCATGGTCTGCAACAGTTCATCCAGGATTTCGATGGTCCCGTCGTGAGGATGGTTGCGCGGCATTTTCAGCATCACCCACCCTTCGATCAACTCGACGGGATCTTCTTGGGTGAGGATGCCCGCCTGAATCATCTTCATGTATTCATCGACGGTGAATTGCCGCATCGATCCATTCGTGGGGGCAACCGCTGAACCTGTTGCAGTGGCCATCGCTTATCCCTCCCTGGTCCAGATCAACTCAGCACCGGCAGCTTGAGCCGGCCTTTCTGGAAGCCCGCCAGCTCGCCGCGCATCGTCCCGGTGGCGTGCTCTTCCTTCTCCCACTTGTCGATCTCTTCGATAAGCGCATCGACCATTTCGTGTTCGAGAACGTGGCGGATGATCTCGCCGCGCTTGAAGATCACACCCTTGCCCTTGCCGGCCGCGATGCCCAGGTCCGCTTCGCGCGCCTCGCCCGGACCGTTCACGATGCAGCCCAGGATCGACACCTTCACCGGCGTCGTGCGGCCTTCGAGACGTTTCTCCATCTCAGCGATGATCCCCTCCAGATCGATCTCGAGCCGTCCACACGTCGGACAGGCGATCAACTCCGGCTTGCGCACACGCCGTTGCGTCGCCTGGAGGATGTCGAACGCCGCCGCCACTTCGGGGACGGGGTCGCCCAGCAGACTGATGCGGATCGTGTCGCCAATGCCGTCGAGGAGGATCGGCGACAGTCCGCAGGCGGATTTCGTCACGGCATAGGGGGCCTTGCCGGCCTCGGTAATGCCGATGTGCGTCGGATAGTCGCAGAACTTCGCGTAAAGCCGATACGCCTCGGCCGCGGTGATGACGTCGCTCGACTTGAGCGAGACGATGATCTCGTGATAGCCTTCGCTCTCGGCAATCTCGATGTAGCGCAGGGCCGACTCGACCATGGCAGCCGGACAGGGGTAGCCGTGCTTCTCGACCAGTTCGCGTTCGAGGCTGCCGGCGTTGACGCCGATGCGCATCGGCAGCCCCTTCTGTTTCGCCTTGCGGATCACCTGGCGATAGCGGTCGTAGCCGCCGATGTTGCCGGGATTCATGCGAATCTTGTCGATGGGATGGTCCATCGCCACCAGGGCCATCTTGTAGTCGAAGTGGATGTCGCAGATCAGCGGAATATGGATGCGCTTCCTGACCTCGGTCAAGGCGCCGGCGTCCTCGGCCTTGGGGACGGTCACGCGGACGATCTCACAGCCGGCCGCTTCCAGGGCGAGAATCTGCTTGACCACTGCCTCGACATAAGGCGTGGCGGGCGTGGTCATCGACTGCACCCAGATGGGATTGTCGCCGCCAACGATCTTGTCGCCGACCTTGACTTCACGAGTCTTGTGCCGCGGCTTGCGCAGCAGGGCGGACTCGGCTTGAAGGGTGGCGGTATCGACCTTGGGGGTCATGGCTGGCCTCTGTGGGTTGGCGGTGTGCAAGGTGAGGATATCGTAGTTGCATTCGCGAGTCGCAGTCAAGACAGGCTGCGGCTGTGGTGGTCTCCACCCGACCGCTTACGCGGCTCGGCTCGCCGGAAGCAGGAGCCGCGTAAGTGGCCGGGTGTGCTGTCCACACTCAGCCGTTTACGCGGCTCGGCTCGTCTCCAGAGTCAACCGCACTCGAAAGGTCGCGAGCAACTGCGGGGTTGCGCCCTCACTGCTTCGCCGCGATGGTCTGGGCCAGCGGGCGGACAATGGCGGGGATGATGTGGTTATCGACCAGTTCC
>JBBSDR010000760.1:0-4489 GCA_038240465.1 Gemmatales bacterium | reverse complement strand
GCTGACCGGCAAGACGCCGGAGCCAAAGTATCCCGATGGTCCGCTCGCCAAGTTCACCGCCGAGGAAGACCCGCGACACGCCCTCGTTGACTGGATGGCCAGGCCGGACAATCCATTCTTCGCGAAGACGCTGGTCAATCGGCTGTGGGGCCACTTCATGGGCCGCGGGCTGTATCACGAAGTGGACGACCTGCGCGACAGCAATCCGCCGTCGAATCCCGAGTTGCTCGACGCCCTCGCCCGGGACTTCATCAAGAGCAAGTTTGACGTCAAGCACGTCATTCGCCTGATCGTCAACAGCCGGGTCTATCAGCTATCGAGCGAACCGCTGCCGGCCAACGCCAAGGATCGGCAGAACTTCGCGCGTTTCTACGCCCGCCGGCTGATCGCCGAGGTGCTGCACGACGCGGTCCATCAGGCGACCGGGACGAAGGCCGGCTTTGGCGGCGTCAGCGCCGCGGCTCGGGCCATCGATCTGCCACACGAGAACTTCGGCTCCTACTTCCTCGACGTCTTCGACAGACCGCGGCGGGTGACGGGCTGTGAGTGCGAGCGTTCCACAGGCGCGACGCTGGCGCAGGTGTTGCTGCTGGCCAACTCGGACGAGATCGAGAACAAGATTCGCGCGGGTGACGGCCGGATCGCGAAGTTGACGGCGAACAAGAAGCCGGCGAAGGACGCGATCGAGGAACTGTACCTCGCTGCTTTTGCGCGCTATCCTTCGGAAGCGGAGTTGAAGCGAACGATGGCTCACGTTGATGGAACAACGAACCGGCAGCAAGCCCTTGAGGATGTCTTGTGGGCGCTGCTGAACGCGAAGGAGTTTTCGTTCAATCATTAAGAGAAGAGTGTTAACCACGGAATACACGAAAGGAACGAAAAAAGAGGAAGACAGTAAAAGAAGAAAATAATCGGAGAGCCAGACCGACAATCGCCTTGGCCGGTGCATTTCTCACCTGATTCTGTTCTTCTCTTTTTTTCGTTCTTTTCGTGTATTCCGTGGTTAACACTCTTCTCCTCTTCTTGGTGTGGAGAGTTGTCATGCTCGACATCATCGGACGCCGTGGCTTTCTCAAGGTTGGCGCACTCGCCCTTGGCGGCTTGACGCTGCCGGACTTGTTGCGGGCGCGGGCGGCTCAGGGAGACAAGGGGACGCCGAAAAAATCGGTCATCCTCGTGTGGCTGGCGGGGGGGCCCAGCCACATCGATATGTACGACCTGAAGCCGTCCGCCCCCGCCGAGTTCCGTGGTGAATTCAAGCCGATCAGCACCAACGTCCCCGGCATTCAGATCGGCGAGCATCTGCCGCGCCAGGCGCGGATGATGGACAAGTTCGCCATTGTGCGCTCGGCCTGCCACACCAACGCCGGCCACGGCATGGGCGCCCAGTGGATGCTGACCGGCTATCAGCCGACGGTCGAGGTCAACGACAACATCTTTCCCTCAACCGGCTCCATCGTCGCCAAGATGAAGGGAGCGAACGACCCCGGTCTGCCCGCCTACGTCAACCTGCCGCGGCCGCTCAACCTCGGCAAGGCGGCCTACCTCGGCGCGTCCTACAACCCCTTCGCTCCCGACGCCGATCCGAACCTGCCCTCGTTCCAGGTGCGCAATCTGAAACTGCCCGGCCAGATCGACGCCAAACGTCTCGGCAAGCGCCGTGAATTGCTCGGCGATCTCGACAAGATTCGCCGCGACATCGACACGAAAGGCGATCTCGAAGGACTCGACACCTTCTACAGGGACGCCTTCGAGATGGTGACCAACACCAAGGCCCAGCAGGCGTTCGACATCCACAAGGAAGACCCGCGATTGCGCGAGAAGTACGGCAGGACCGACCTGGGCCAGTGCTGTCTGCTGGCGCGCCGGCTGGTCGAGGCCGGCGTGACATTCGTGACGATCCAGGCGGGCGGCGGCTGGGACTCGCACGCCGACAACTTCAAGCAACTGAAGGACCGTCTGCTGCCGGTCTACGATCGGGCTGTCAGCAGCCTGGTGAGCGATCTGTGCGACCGGGGCCTGTCGGACGACGTGCTGGTGATGACGATGGGTGAGTTCGGCCGGACGCCGCGCATCAATCCGCAGGCTGGCCGCGATCACTGGCCACAGGCGATGAGCATCCTCTACGCGGGCGGCGGCCTGAAGATGGGGCAAGCGATCGGCACGACCAACGCGACGGGGGAGTATCCGGCGAGCAAGCCGTATTCGCCGGGATGTGTCCTCTCGACGATGTATCACGTTCTCGGCATCGATCACAAGCATGCGTTTTACGACGCCGCCCAGCGGCCGATGCCGATCCTCAGCGAGGGCGAACCGATTCCCGAGTTGATCTGAGACAGAGCGCGAAACGCAAGCAGGGTGGCTTGCGTTTCGGGGTCTTCACCGATGGGACTGGTGCGGTAAGGAGTTCGCGAAGGGCAAGCCTGTCTTTGCTTTGCCTCAGAGCTTGTGATTTAATCCAGGTCGGCACCTTGGGAATCAAGGACTTAGGTGGCCTCCAGGGCGATTAAATCACAGCCTCTCACTTCTCAGGGCGTGAGGTTGCCTTGCGTTTGCGGCGATCCGAATTGGCATCGGAGGTCTTCGGGAGTTCGATGCCGAGTTTCTGGCAGATTTCTTCGGTCGAAAGCCCACCTTCAGTGTACATTCGCTTCTTGGATCGCTCGATAATGGCGAGGAACTGCGGGTTCAAACTGAGGGAGACCGTCTCTACGTCCGCATCCTCGACCGGCAACAGTACGCCGACCGGAATGCCTTGATCCAGGAGGATAACTGGCTCAGTCAACAACGAGCGCAGTTCTCCCGTGACTTTCGCATTCAGGCTCCCGAGGTCTACTTGCTTCATAGTTCCATCTCCTCGTTTCCGATCCGGACGCGGTTCCCCACTTTGATTCCGATAGCCACTACCGAAACGATTGGCTCCGATCCTTCTTCAATCAAGTAGAAGGCTCGAAGGTTGCGAACGCGGAGTTCCCAGGGAGCGATCGGATTGGGACGGAGGCGTTTGCGGTTCCGAGTACTCTTCTCTGGCTCCCAGGTCAGTTGATCGCGAATGGCGGCAATGATCAAGCTTTGCTGAGCGGCTGTCAAGTCGCGCAGATGCTCCAGAGCTTCTCCCGAGTATTGAATGCGATGCTCCACCGTTCCCTCGTCCGATCACGCGACTCGTTTCTTGACCACCACCACATACGGCCGGATCTTCTCCAGCGTCTTCACTCCGATGCCGGGGACGCGCCGCAGGTCGTCCACTGTCTCGAATGGCTTCTGCGTCCGCGCCGCGATGATCCGCGCCGCCATCACTCGACCGATTCCCGGTATCTGTTGCAGTTTGTCCACGCTCGCCTCGTTGACGTCCACCGGTTCCTTCAACTCCTCTCCCTTGCGGCTCCGGTTCTCTGCCGCCGGAGGGGTTGTCTTCCTTCCAGTCAGCGACACCGTTTTCACGGTCCCCTCTTCTTCCTCGGAGTCATCGTCCTCGACGTATACCCAGGGACGAATGCGCGCCATCTTTTTCGGACCGATGCCGGGGACGTTCCTCAGTTCATCAACTGTGCGAAAGCCGCCGCGCTGCCGGCGATGTTCTTCGATGCGGTCGGCCAGCGATTCGCCGACCTCGGGGAGTTGTCGCAGCAATGCCTTGTCGGCGCGGTTCAGGTCCACGATGGCGGTCGGAAACGAGCCGGCTTCCAGTTCCGTCGGACGGGCGTCGCGCAGATCGCCGAAGATGACGTGTCCGGCGATGAAGACGAGTGTCGCGAGTATCAACACGGCCAGGGCGGCCTGCACGGGCCGCGACCAGACTTCGAGGAGGCTCGGCGGCGCGGTTGGCTCTGGCACCGCTGTCCCTGGCGTGGGAGGAATGGCATTCATGGCCTGCTTCGTCCGAGGAGTCAATCGAGAGCTGAGGGCATTCTAGCCCGCGCGGCGCAGGATGAGAACTGAATAGCGGCAGAATCGCCGCAAGCCGGAAAAACGCGCCAGCAGCCATTCGTCGCAGCGTTCGAGCCGGCGCGTGAGCCAGTCGCGCCGCAAAACACGCCGCAGCATCGACAGGAATTGATGGCCTTGCACTTCGAGAGATGGGAAAAACGGCCTCAGCGCGGCAAGGTCGCGGAGACGCAGCGGCTGCTCGTCGGGAGTGCGGCCCTTGCCGGGATACGGCAAACTCCGCCGGGCGAACTCGAGCAGCGGATTGTCGCCCCAGGGTTCGCAGAAGACCGCGACCCCGCCCGGCTTCAGCACGCGCCGCAGTTCGCTTCCCGTCCGCGCCAGGTCGAGGTGATGCAGGATGGCGTTGCCCCAAACGCGATCGAAGGAGGCATCGGCGAAAGGCAACCGCTGGCCGTCCGCGACGACGAACTCGACCGCGACATCGTTTGCCGCCGCCCGCCGCCGGGCCTCCGCCACATAGCCCGGCGACAGATCGAAGGCGGTGACATGAGCGCCCCGTCGCGCCAGGACCACCGAGGCCATGCCGTGACCGCAACCG
>JBBSDR010000759.1:0-4492 GCA_038240465.1 Gemmatales bacterium | reverse complement strand
GTTCACCCCGACGACCTGGCGCGTTCGGTCACCGCGATTCGGGGAATTGAAGCCGGCGACCTCTGAAGGTGTTCGAGAACCGGATGCGGTGCAAGGACGGGACGTATCACTGGCTGCTGTGGAACGCGACACGGATCGAGGGCGAGCAGCTCTACTACACCGTCGGCCGCGACATCACCGAACGCAAGCGTGTGGAGGCCGCCCAGCATCCATCCACGACAGGCCAGTGAGGCAGAGAGTCTTGTCCAACAATCCTCACCGCTGCATCAGATGCCAGGTCGAGGGGCTGTGTGACTCCGTCGCGCCCTTCGAGCCAGAACGGGAACACGCCTTCGCCGTCTACTGGAAGTGCCCGCGCTGCCTGGAACGCTCCCTGGTCATCTCGCCCCTGGGACCCTGGCTTGCCCCGACTCCGGGGATGTGCCTGCAGTGTGGCCATGAAGGATTGACCGAGGGCCAACCCTGTCCCAGCTGCGGCATCTCGATCACGGAGATACTCTCCTCAACGGATGCAGCCCGGCCAGATGAGGATCTGCTGCAGATGGCGCGCGAGGAGTTCGCGCGGGGAACGTGCCGGCGGGGCCTGACCCTGGTGAATCACGTCTTGCAGCGCAACCCATTGTCGGCAGAGGCGTGGTCGATCAAGGGGCAGTTCTTCGAGTATCTGGGATACCAGCGGGCTCTGAAGGCCGCGATGCAGGAAGCGGTACAAATGAAGGGCGAGGCAGAAGCCGGGCCGCAGCACACACCGCGGAAGTGCTGGTGGGAGTTCTGGAAGTAATTCGGTGAAGGTGGCAGATGTGAAGGGAGTATCCCGATGCAGGATCGGCTTCAGTTGCGGCCGACGGTCGAGCAGTATCAGTCGTTCGGCGATTATCTGTGCGAGGCACATAGCTGGTACAAGCACTTGCCCTTGCTGCGCGGTCGCCGGTTCGTGGTGTTCGTCGCGCCGGACGCCGGCATCGGCCGGCTCGTCGCTGTGCTTGACGGCCCGACTCCCGAGACCGCAACTGGCTACCGCCTGCTAACCCCGGCAGAGGGGCCGGAATTCACCGACGATCACCCACGCCTTCACTATGGCTGGCAGACGACCAGGGAATACCGCAGCCGGTTCGGCTACCTGGACTACATGTGCCGGTATAGCCCGGAGGAACCCTACGCGCGGGACGCAGGGCCGCTGATTCAGTTGCTGCAGCAGGTGGAAGAGCGCACTGAGGCACGGCAGTCCAGCGGAAGGTCAGTGTCTCCCCGGCTTTCCGGTTCAGCTCGGGAATGATGATTGTCAGCGTCAGCGGTGAGCCGGGCTGGCGTTCCGGCTCTTGCGGGACCGTCGCGGGATGAGCCATCAGTGCCTCGAATGCCTGGCGCACGTCCGCGAAGCTCGGATGCCGATCGCCGGGAACGTGGGCCACGCACAGCTTCAGCACTTCCTGCAACGGCTGCCACTCGAGGGGCAAACTCTTCCAGTTCTTGCCGATCGGCTCCGTCGTTCGTAGCAGCGCTTCCAGACGTATGTTGCCGAAGCTGTAGATATCCGAGCGCGGTCCGACCTCGTCCGCCAGTAAGCCCTTTTGCTCCGGGGAGGCGTAGTGATAGGAGCCGACGAAGCTGCGATCGCGGACCGTCCGCTGCTGCGAGGCGATGGCCTGCGAGGTCGTCACCGATGCCTGCCTTACCGCCAGACCGAAGTCGATGACCTTCACCCGCCAGCTTGCGCCCTCGCGGAACAGCAGCACGTTGGCCGGCTTCAGATCCCGCGTTCCTGTGCGGCCGACAGCAGACGCAGACTCTCGAAGGTCATACCACGGGCCAGCTCGGCGTTCTCCTTCAGTTCGCGGCGGAAGAAGTAAGCGAACGCGGCGGCCAGAAGAGGCGTGCCGTCCGGAGTCGGTCTTCGCAACACCTCGGCCAGGTGCGGCGCCGCGGCCGCAAGACCATCGGCCACATCCGCGATGGCCCGTTCAGCCGCTTGACGCACCTCGACCGGATTGCCCAGGCGCGGCAGGCTGACCGGGGCGCGAGACAGCTCGCGGAAGGCGAGTCGTCCGGCCTTGCAAAGCCGTTGAAACTCGTCGAGACAATGCGCCCTCAGCTCGGCGGAAGGCCCTTGAAAGCCGGCCAGCGTCTGTTCGAGGAACTGACGCAACTGATCGCGCACGGCCTTGAAGTCCTGTCCGACCCAGAGAGACTTGATGCGATCGAGAAAGCCATCGCCGGCCAGGGCGAGACCGACCGCTTGCCAGGCGCGGTCGTTGGCTCGCGCTAGCGCGTCAGGCAGCGCTGGCTTGCCCGAACCGAAACAGGACAGGATCAGTCGGGAAGCGGCCTCGCTGTCGAGATCGAAAGCAACGCGGACGCCGAAGGTCACAAGGGGAGCAAGGAGCGACATAAGCTGTACCTGGGTAACATTGCAGTCGCTGCGCGTAGCCGAAGTCGCCAGACTTCGGGCTGCTCGGAAGCCCTCAAAGACCCGAATTCTGGCGACTTCGGCTACGAGGAGCGCTATCGTGTAAACGCCTCCCGTTGCGTGCGTTGCGTGCGCCGCGAGCTGAGCGGCCTGTGCAGAAGAGTCCGGCTCGGCTCGCCGGGCCTACTTGCCCGGCGGCTCCCAGACGGGATCGAAACCAGCGCCGCCCGACATCAGATGTTGCGACGCTCGCGACAGGATCAACTGCAGCGGACCGTCGCCGTGGTGGAGAGGCAACAGCACGCCGGTACGAGTTGCGGCCCCGGCGAAATCGCCGTGTTCCAGAGCGTCGAGGGCGGCCTCCGAGTTGCGGAAGAACGCGGCCCGTTCCGGACTGTCGCGCCGCTCCACCTCGTACAGATCGACCGGCAACTGGATGTTGACCACGCGGGTCTTGACCACCCGGCGCGCAATGAATCCCGCCCCGAGTTGCCGTCGCGTGGCCCCGCTCACCAGCAGCCGTGCCTTGAGATACTTCGTCAGTCCCTGAACGCGGCTGGCGAGGTTGACGGTGTTGCCGAGCGGGCCGTACTTGAACTTGAACGTCGAGCCGGTGTTGCCGACCTGGGCCGGACCGCTGTTGATGCCGACGCCGATCTTCATCGGCTCGCCGAGGATCGGTTGCCACTTCTCGTTGAGCATCGGCAACGCGGCGAGCATGGCCAGGCCGGCGGCGACGGCGCGCTCTTCCTGATCCGATTGTTCTTCGGGAGCGCCCCACATTGCCATCAGCTCGTCGCCGATGTAATCGACCAGCACGCCGGCCTGGTCGCGCACGGCCAGCGACAACTCGTTCATGACGTCGTTCATCCAACCAAAGGTATCGGCGGGTCCGAGCCTCTCGCTGGCGGCCGAGAAGCCGCGCACGTCGCAGAACAGGACCGTGACCTTCTCGGCGGCTCGTCCCTGGAGCAGGTCGGGTTGGCGAGCGAGAGTGCGGGTCAACTCCGGTGTGAAGAACTGCTCGAACAGGGCCGACGCCTTGAGAGCGGCCTTTTCCTGTTCCTGGCGGGCGAGTCCGGTGGAGACACCACAGGACAGCAGCTCGACGAGGGTGGCCTCCAGTTTGCCGGACGAGGAGACGGCGAAGGGCAGTTTGCTCTCCTCCCGCCGTTCGCCGTAGAGCGCGCCGATGACCTGGCCGTGGCGATCGAGGAGCGGGCTGGCGACGACCGTTTGCATGCCGAGGAGGCTTTCCGAAGACGAGCCGCCGCCGGTCTGGTGCGGCTGTTGCCAGAAGGTGCGTTTCTCCTGACGGACACGGCGAAGGACGTGCTGGCTGGGCTGCCAGGGTCGATCGGCGAGAGTGGGCGGAAAGAGGGCGGCGATGCTGAACGGCTCGGAGTCGAACAGCAGCACCCGGCCAGAGTGGAGGCCGATGATCTGCACGAGCGACTCGGCGGCGAGCTGGAGGAAGCCGGAGGAGCCGACGGCCGATTGCAGGACTCCGATGGTCGATTGCAGCCAGCGGAGCATCTCGTCGAGCTGGGCCGGCGGCAGAACGGGCGGCCGTTTGAGGCGAGCCGAGAGGGCGGAGAGCGTACCGGGGCCGACGGTCAGTTCGTCGAGACCGTGAACGCCGTGTTCCTCGGCGGAGTCATCGGCACCCGGCGGCAGGATGCTGATGGAGCGTGTCGAGATCTTGAGAGTGAAGGGGGGTGCCAGTTCGGCGGACTTGCCAGGAGCGATGCTGCCGTGGTCGTGCGTCAGGGCAATCTGGCTGCCGTTATGGACGCGGACGTTGCCGGAGTCGAGCGGTTCGAGGAGAACGTGCTGCCTGCCGACGTTGTTTTCGGTGGTCGGAGCGAGGAGGAGGCGGGCCGGGGAACCGGGGAGGAACGGACAGGGTACGGCGGCGGACGGCGACGGTTCGTCCTTGCGCTGCCGTCCGAGTTCGAGCGAGCCGGCCAGTTCGCCGTTGTAAAGGAGGCGATCGGCGTCGCGAATGACCAGTTTGAGTGCGGACATTGGTCGTTCCTCGATGCCTTTCACTGTTCTGGATTCGGCGTCGCGTCCCACACCTTG